>CAIWVX010000257.1 GCA_903916205.1 uncultured beta proteobacterium | reverse complement strand
CGCCGTCCGCGCGCTCCTCCTGTACTTCGCAGTTGGCGTAGATTTCACCACGCCATTGCTGGGCCGACCAAGGTAGGAATAGCTCGGCTTCAATCCGATTCTGGCGGAAAAAAGCGAGAATTTTTTCACATAGCCTAGCGACGTCATCGGAGCACCGGGCGCTCATGACCACGCAATCTGGGTACTGCGCCCGCAATAAGATTTCGCGTGCTTGTTGGGCCGCGATATCGCCAACATGGTCGAGTTTGTTAAAAACGCGCAGACGCGGAACGTCCTTCGCGCCAATTTCCTCCAGCACGTTATCGGTGACTTCAAGTTGACGCGCATAGCCGGGATCGCTGGCGTCGATCACATGGAGCAGTAGCGAGGCATCAAGCGCCTCTTCAAGCGTCGATTTGAACGAGGCGACGAGCCCGTGCGGCAGGTTCTTGATGAAGCCGACGGTGTCACTCACTAGGATCCGTGGCACGCTTTCCGGGTAGAGCGCACGCACGGTGGTGTCGAGTGTGGCAAAGAGTTTGTTGGCGACCAACACTTCACTGCCGGTGAGGGCGCGCATCAAGGTGGATTTTCCGGCATTGGTGTATCCCACCAAGGTCACGCAAGCGAGCCCTTGACGTTCTTGACGGCGCGAACGTTGCGTCTGACGCTCAACCTCCATCGCTGTTATTTCTTGCTGAAGTTCGGCAATTCGGTCACGGATTTTGCGGCGATCCATCTCGGTATGCGACTCGCCCGCACCGCGCCCACCTAGCCCACTGCGCTGGCGACCTTGCGAACCGGCGAGTTTGGCAGCCTCACGCAAACGCGGTGCCATGTAGCCGAGACGAGCAATTTCCACTTGCGCCCGTGCCGCCCTGGAACGTGCGTTGCGATGAAAAATTTCGAGAATGAGCATGGTTCGATCCATCACCTGACAACCGACCTCTTTTTCAAGGTTGCGGGCCTGAGACGGTGATATTTCGTGGTCAACAAAAATGACTTCGATGGCCTCAGAACAAACGGGAAGCGCGTCACTTAAAGAGAGTGCATCATCCACATTGTCGTCGCTTAAGGTATCGGAAGATTCTTCGACAAACCCCGATTCGCCGTTCACAAAACAACGAATCTCCTGACGTTTTCCAGCCCCAAAGTAGGCCGTTTGGTCAAAAATCGTGCGCTTCTGCGTAAACGTATGGACAACCACAAACCCCAATGTTTTCGCCAGTTCTCGCAACTCAGTCAGTGAGGCTTCAAATTCAAGCTCACTGACATTCGGCAATTGCACGGCAGCGATTACGGCATGGTTTGATTTTTCTTGGACTTCTTTGTGCATAAATAAGGGTTTCTTCGGCGATGGGTAAAGTCGGGTTAGGAACGGTGAAAAATCCCGACGAAGGAATTGCATGACGTTGCTTGGCAACGAGGATACAGCCAAAGTCGTGATTGGTTTTCAAAAAACGACGTTAATGACTTCATTTGTATTTTATGAACTAAAATTTCGGCAGGCTCATTTTTCTGTGCGCAGATTTTATGGTTTTCATTAAAACTCAGATCATTGCATCGACCTGAGTTGTTATTTTTCACAGCGGGTTAGTTACCGCCGTGTTACAAGTCAAGAGGTTATTCGTGCGATTTAAAATGTCTGAAAGATCAATATTTGCTACGCTGCTGCGCTCGCCGTGGTGGGTTAGCGCGCTTGTTGCGGGCGGCTTTGCGCTTGTTGGTCGCTTGATTGTATTTGAGAAATATGCGTTTCCGGTGATGAGCATGGCGTTTCCTTTTCTGGTAATCGCGGCCATCTCGTTCTGGAAGAAACGTGATATTCCGAGTGCCGGGCGCATCGAGCGCACGCTTGAGGCCGTTATGGCGATGTCTTGGCGCGACTTTTCTGCAATGATGGAAGAAGGTTTCAAGCGTCAGGGATTTGAAGTGACACGCGCCAATGGTGCTGTAGATTTTGTTCTGGTTAAAGCGGGACGTACAACATTGGTCAGTTGCAAGCGCTGGAAAGCCATGAGTCACGGTGTTGAACCCTTGCGCCAACTGGTGGCCGAGCGAGAGGCGCAGGAGGCGCGTGAAGCGCGCTACGTTTGCGTTACGCACATGGCGGACAAAGCCCAGCGTTACGTTGCAGAAGAGGGAATTGTCCTGATGGACGCGCTGGAATTGGCTAAATTGCTGCGCTGATCGGCTTGATTTTTTCACTGAAAATATTTTGCCCTCCCTATCAAAACGCTAAAATTCCGTCATGCGAATACTACTTGTCGAAGATGATTCCCAACTCGGTGATGGCCTAGCTGTGGGTGTGCGTCAATTTGGGTTTACTGTTGATTGGGTCCAGGATGGACTCGTGGCAGATCAAGTCTTGCAGACTGAGGCGTTTGATTTAGTCGTGCTTGATCTGGGCTTGCCAAAAATTTCTGGGATTGAGGTGTTAACCCGGGCGCGAACGCGCCAGCAGGCCACGCCGATTCTGATTCTGACAGCGCGTGATGCAACCACCGACAAGGTTCTTGGGCTGGATTGCGGAGCAGACGACTACCTCGTCAAACCCATCGACCTCGATGAACTCTCGGCACGCATTCGGGCGCTGATCCGGCGTAGTGCCGGCCGCTGCACGCCCTTGCTGCGCTGCGGTGAACTGACACTTGACCCCGCCGGGCGAAGTGTCATGCTGGGGGATAAATACATTGATCTTTCCGGGCGCGAATTTTCGCTGCTTCAGGTTCTGCTCGAAAATAGCGGTCGGGTACTAACTCGGCCGCAGCTTGAACAAGCGCTTTATGGTTGGCAGGATGAGCCTGAAAGCAATGCGCTTGAAGTGCATATTCATCATCTCCGCAAAAAATTGGGCAGTGAGTTGATTCGTACCTTGCGTGGCGTCGGTTACTCAATCGCCAAATGACCACCGTCTGGTTTTCCCTGCGTCGGCGTCTTCTGGTGCTCTTGCTTGGCGGCGTTACTGTCGCCTGGTCGGTGTCAATGATTTGGAGTTATATCGACGTCAGTCACGAGGTCGATGAATTGTTTGATGCGCAACTGATTCAAGCCACGCAAACCTTGCTGGCACTCACCAGTACCATGGAAGATAACGACGTGGATGAACTCGGCGAGGCCACGCGCAAATATCAGCGTCACTTACTTTTTCAGATTTGGCGGGCCGATGGGCAACTGATGCTGCATTCTACAAATTCACCAGAAACGCCCTTAACCAGCACCGACGGATTTACCGAAACCGCGCATGAGGATGGCGCGAACTGGCGTTATTTCAGCCAGTGGGACAAAGCTCATGCTTATCAAGTCCAAGTCAGTGAAAATCAACTTTTACGAGAAGATTTAGTCCGCCACATTGCACAACGACTGCTCTTGCCCGCGCTCTTTGGTCTGCCGCTTATTGGCTTCCTCGTCTGGCTAGCCACGCGCCGCAGTTTGACTTCGCTAAATAGCATTGCTCAACTGATTTCCCGTCGTGACCCGCAGCAATTACAGGCGCTGCACCCGACCACCGCCCCCGAAGAAGTGCGGGCCATGCTAGATGCCCTTAACAGCCTTTTTCGTCGTGTTGAAATAGCGCTTGAAGGTGAGCGCCGCTTCACCGCCGATGCCGCTCATGAACTACGAACTCCACTGGCCGCCTTGCAGGCGCAACTGCAGGTGGCCTTGCGTGCACGTGACGAGGATGAGCGCAACAAATCACTGGCGCAATTGCAAAGTGGCTTGACCCGCGCCTCATTGCTGGTTGATAAAATGTTGCTTCTCGCTCGGCTCGATCCCGAATCGGGCTTGCCTAGCCCAACGCTCCTTGATCTGTCAGCTGTCGCCGCCTCTGTTTGCGCCGAACTTGGCGGCCCAATTCTCGACAAACACCTCGATTTCGAGCTATTGGCCACCGATCACTGTCATGTTATCGGGCAAAGCGAATGGCTGTGCGTGCTAATCCGCAACTTGGTCGACAACGCTATCCGCTATACCCCAGCCGAGGGCCGAGTTCGCGTTGAAATTATCCGTAATGAGCACAGTTGCCTGCTGCGCGTCACCGATAGCGGGCCAGGCATCGCGCTTGAAGATCGAGAAAACGTCCTCAACCGCTTCCACCGCCTCAACCCATCAGAACAGCCGGGCAGCGGACTCGGCTTAGCCATTGTCGCCCGCATTGCCGACCTCCACGGTACGACCTTACGCTTATCCGATGCCCGCGACGGAGGACTCGAAGCGAGCATTGAATTAAAGAACGCACCGCTGCCCTAAATGCGGGTACCCCTCCGCATCATTGGGTGTGAAGCAGGCGCTGAGCGGCCTCATAATCGCCTGAGGCGAGTTTCGGCCAAGCCAGAAGGCAACGATCAAGCGCCCGGTCAATCAAATCCAGATCTTCTTTGCGTGGTGCTTTGAGGACGTAATTGACGACTTCACTGCGCTCACCGGGGTGCCCGATGCCTAGGCGCAAACGCCAGAAATCAGGCACTGAAAGTCGCGCCTGGATGTCCTTTAAGCCGTTGTGTCCGCCATTAGCGCCACCTTGTTTTAGACGAATACGGCCCGGTTGAAGGTCAAGCTCATCATGAACGACCAGAATTTCATCCGGTAGAATTTTGTAAAAATTAGCCAGTGCCAACACAGATTGACCCGAGCGGTTCATGAAAGTAGTCGGCTGCAAAAGCCAAAGATCGTCCATCCGCCCAACACGACCATAAAACTTGCTCTGTGGAGCAAGCGATATTTTGAGGTCTAACGCCAGACGGTCAACAAACCAAAACCCGAGATTATGGCGGTTATCCGCGTATTCGCCACCGGGATTACCGAGACCAACAATCAGGCGTGGAGGCGTCATGGGATGTCACTCCGAAAAATGAAAAACCGCCGCTGGCTAAAAACCGGCGACGGCTCAGCATCCATTCTGACAATCAGGCCGCAGGGGTAGGCGTTGCGGCTTCTTCACCTTCAGCGGCCACCGCCGCAACCCTCTTGAGCGAGATCGCCACGACCAACGGATCATCATTACCATGCGACACAGGTTTAACGCCCGATGGGAAAGTGAGCTGTGAAACGTGGAGCGTGTGGCCTATTTGCATCGACTTCAGGTCGACTTCGATGAAGGGCGGCAGATCTTGCGGCAAACACGTTACGTCAATTTCAACCAGAGCATGGGTTACCGCGCCACCATTAAGTTTTACTCCGGGGGCGATATCCGCATTGATAAAATGCAACGGCACTTTTTGGTGAATGGCCCGGGTGGTGTCCACACGCAGAAAATCGACGTGCAGCACTAAAGGCTTATAGGGGTGCATTTGTGAATCACGCAAGAGCACCGTTTCAACAACGCCATCGATTGTCAGCGTTAGCACCGAAGCGTGAAAAGCCTCTTTGCGTAAGGCCAGTAGCAGCGGGTTGTGATCGAGTTCAATCGACGTCGGGGCGGTGACTCCGCCATAGATAATGCCTGGGACTTTGTTGGCACGACGCAGGCGGCGGCTCGCTCCGGACCCCTGCAAAGTGCGTTTTTGCGCGTTAAGTTCAAAATTCATGATAACTCCTTGGTGAGACAACCCTGACCGCGACCAGTCAGGGGGTTAGAAAAACTATTCAATAAATAGGGATGACACCGAATCCTCATTACTGATTCGGCGGATGGTTTCGGCCAGCACATCGGCGACCGACAACTGGCGAATGCGCGAGGAATTTTGCGCCTCGTTGTTTAACGGAATGGTATCGGTGACAACCAGCTCGTCAATTACCGACTCATTGATGCGGGAAACGGCCGCACCGGAAAGCACCGGATGCACACAGTAAGCTAAGACTTTTTTAGCGCCATGCGCCTTCAGTGCGGCGGCGGCCCTGCACAGCGTACCGGCCGTATCCACCATATCGTCCATGATGACGCAGGTACGGCCTTCAACATCACCAATGATGTTCATGACCTCGGCCACATTGGCCTTCGGACGTCGTTTATCGATAATCGCCAGATCGCACTCAAGGCGTTTTGCCAACGCACGTGCACGCATCACGCCGCCGACGTCAGGCGAAACAACCATCAGGTCTGAATAATTTTTTTTCCACACGTCCGCCAGCATAATCGGCAACGAGTAAATGTTATCAACCGGGATATTGAAAAATCCCTGAATTTGCTCAGCGTGAAGATCCATCGTCAGCACACGATGAACCCCAGCGGCGGTCAATAGATCGGCGACAAGTTTAGCGGCAATCGGCACCCGCTCGGAACGCACTCGGCGATCTTGGCGCGCATAACCAAAATAGGGAATAGCGGCGGTAATACGACCCGCAGAAGCACGCTTGAGCGCATCGACCATGACCAGCAATTCCATCAAATTTTCATTGGTCGGCGCACAGGTGGATTGAAGAATGAAAACGTCTTTGCCGCGCACATGTTCCTGAATTTCGACGGTGATTTCACCATCTGAAAAGCGCCCGACATTGGCTCGTCCGAGCGAAATGTTCAAACGTCTGACAACTTCAGCCGCCAATTTGGGGTTGGCGTTGCCAGTGAATACCATCAGGCTGTCGTAGGCCATATCGTACATCCCTCGGCACCGGGAAATGGCACCGTAAAAGCAGCTCGGGCAGGTAGATGTTACCTGCCCGACTAAAAAGAAATCAGATGGCTGGGGAAGAAGGATTCGAACCTTCGAATGCCGGAATCAAAATCCGGTGCCT
>CAIWVX010000256.1 GCA_903916205.1 uncultured beta proteobacterium | reverse complement strand
AGGGTGAGCAACTTGTTGCGCACGCGGACGCTCAAAATGAACGGTGCGCAAATTGAAATGAGCGTTTCTTCTGAGGAATTCGTGACGGTGAAAAAATTCAAAAACCCACCACAGAGGCGCAGAGACACAGAGAAAACGCAGAGAGAGAACCCCTTTGACCAATAACGCCATGCAGGATCAGTTTTATATGCGTCAAGCACTGTCCTTAGCGCAATTGGCCGAAGCGCTGAGAGAGGTGCCGGTTGGGGCCGTTGTTGTACGCGACGGCGAGATTATCGGGCGCGGTTTCAACACGCCGATTGGCGCGAGCGATCCAACGGCCCATGCCGAAATCGCCGCTTTGCGCGATGCCGCACGTCATCTCAAAAATTACCGACTACCCGGTTGCGAATTATTCGTTACCTTGGAACCTTGTGCGATGTGTGCCGGAGCCATCCTTCATTCGCGCATTGCTCGGCTGGTCTACGGCGCACGCGACTTAAAAACTGGCGTTCATGGCAGCGTTATTGATCTCTTTGCCGTTGAGCGTTTAAATCATCACACCACCGTGGTCGGTGGCGTTTTGTCCGAAGAATGCAGCCAGCGACTCAGCCAATTTTTTGCTGAACGACGTTCTCGGCGGGATCAAGTGACGTGAAAATTCATATTTCATTGGCTCATCAGCGACTCACCTTGATTTCTGCGACAGGTCAGAGTGATCGTTCTTGGCTTGTTTCAACCGCCGCCAATGGGGCCGGTGAGCAAAGTGGTAGTTACTGCACACCGAGAGGCCGGCATCTTGTTCGGGCAAAAATCGGAGCCGATCAGCCGATCAATACGATTTTTGTGGCCCGTAGGCCGAGCGGTGAAATTTACGCGCCAGAACTCGCTGCCTCGTTCCCTGAGCGCGACTGGATTTTGACCCGGATTCTCTGGCTCTCCGGCAGTGAGCGGGGATTCAACCGGCTGGGGACGGTCGATACTATGCGTCGTTACATTTACATTCACGGCGGCCCAGATCACTTGCCGATGGGTGCTCCCGCCTCACACGGCTGTATCCGTATGCGCAATCAAGACATTATCGAACTCTTTGATTTAGTGCCGGTATATACCCCGGTCGAGATTAGTGAGGATTGAACCGTGCCGATTTCCGAACCGCTTTACCCGCTACACTGCCACCCACTCACCCAGGCACCGATGGTACGTTCCGTCGCGGCCGAGGTGACGCGCTCGCAGGACGGGCAGTTGACGTTTTTGTATCAAATTAAGGGAGACATGCTGCGTCTTCTGATTCCGTCGGTAGACACAGAAAATTGCGGAGAATCGCTCTGGGAACATACCTGCTTTGAAGCTTTTATTTCGACGCCGGGAAGCACGTTTTACCAAGAATTTAATTTCTCACCGTCAGGACAATCAGCCACCTATATTTTTTCTGATTACCGCCAGGCGGATAACCCGATTGAATTAACTGAAAAGCCTCAAATCAGTAGCACCCTCTCGGTCGGACGACTTGATTTAATGGCCGTCGTTAGCCCCACGGTGTTGCGCTCTGAGCTGTCTACCGCCAACCTTCAGATCGGGCTTTCGGCGGTTATCGAAAGCGCCGACATACCGGGCGGAAACCACAGTTATTGGGCCTTGCACCATCCGGCGGCTCGCCCTGATTTTCACCATCGCCAGAGTTTTGTGCTCGAATTACCGCTGGCCTAAGTCGCGCTTAAAAGATCAATCCCATGCCCTCCATTTTGTTTGGACTCGACCGCCTCCTGACTACCCCGGCTCTGCGCGAGCCTTTGGCCGGCAAGCGACTGGCTCTACTGGCCCATCCGGCTTCGGTCACCGCCAATCTAACCCACGCCATTGATGCGCTAATGGCGCATCCTGATTTGCACATCACCGCCGCCTTCGGCCCACAGCATGGGCTGCGCGGCGATAAGCAAGACAACATGATCGAATCGCCCGATTTTCTCGATCCCAAACACGGCATTCCGGTATTCAGTCTGTACGGCGAGGTGCGCCGTCCCACGTCGGCGATGATGGCTTCTTTTGATGTCCTGCTGATTGACTTGCAAGATCTGGGCTGCCGCATTTATACCTTTATTACGACCTTGCGCTACGTCCTCGAAGCGGCGGCTGAACACGGCAAAGCGGTGTGCCTACTTGACCGCCCAAATCCCGCCGGTCGTCCAGTCGAAGGTCTAAAACTCCGTGCTGGCTGGGAGAGCTTTGTCGGTGCTGGTGAGATGCCCATGCGTCACGGCTTGACGATGGGCGAACTGGCCCGCTGGTTCATTGCTCGGCTCAATCTCAAACTCGATTATTCCGTCATCACCATGCACGGTTGGTCGCCGGAAACCGCGCCCGGCTACGGCTGGCCGCTCGGTGAACGCGCTTGGATCAACCCCAGCCCAAATGCCCCCAATCTTTCGATGGCCCGTTGCTACGCGGGCACGGTGATGCTCGAAGGCACGACCCTTTCGGAGGGGCGCGGCACCACCCGTCCGCTTGAATTATTTGGCGCTCCCGATATTGACGCCCGCGCCCTCATGGCTGAAATGTACCGCTTGGCACCGGACTGGCTCACCGGCTGTCATCTGCGCGACTGTTGGTTTGAGCCGACTTTCCACAAACACCAAGGCAAGCTATGT
>CAIWVX010000255.1 GCA_903916205.1 uncultured beta proteobacterium | reverse complement strand
AGGATTTTTTGCACTCGATATCGAAACCATTTAGCTCAAGCCAGTCGAGCAATTCGAAATCACGCTCCCCGTGTAATTCTCCGACGATAAATTTGACGGTAGCCAATTGTTCAGGGTAAAGCCCTTTCAAAATCTCTTTCTCTGCACCTTCGGTATCTATCTTGATTACGTCAATATTTCCGACGCCAATTTCGCGTAGGAAATCACCGCTTCTGCGTATTGGCACGGTAATCGTTTCTTCGCTACCCGACGCGCCTCTTTGATAAAACGACCAGCCACCATGGTTGGTCGTACCCGGTGAGTGAATCATTTTTAACTCGCCATCATGATCTGACAAAGCGATTTGAAAACGATCAACTAGACTCTCGGTTTCTGTATTACGGGTCAGCATAGAAAAATTATCCGGAACAGGCTCAAAGGAGCATATCCGCGCATGCGGGTAATGATTGGCGAAAAATATTGAAGCCGCCCCAATGTTCGCGCCGATGTCGAGAACAACACTGACTTCTGTTTCTTTAGGCAATCGGGGATGCAAATACTCGGAGCGCTTTCCTTTAAAGAGTATCTCGTATATCACAAGCCCATCACTCGTGCCTTCTCGGAAAAATACCGGCTTCCCTTTATAACCAACTTTCTGAATATTTCCAGTGAGTTTCGTAGATAGAGCCGAGCGTGCGAAAGAAAAGCTTCCTGAGCGCACCGCGAATTTGAGTGTTTTTTTCAAAATACATCTCCAATATGAGAGTGCGATTGTAACTGACAAGATATTCCCTCTCAACGATGTTGCGTCCTACTTCTTTATTCGCAACAAAACGGAACAACGTTTTGCAGCACGAACAGTTAAAATACGCCGATGCTCAAGGACGCCATCCCTATCAACACCCTACACCGCGCACTGATCATCAAGCTACGGCATCATGGCGACGTACTGCTGACTTCGCCAGTTTTCTCAACACTAAAAGCGCATGCCCCCCAGCTCGAAATCGATGCGCTCATTTATGCAGATACGGCGGAGATGCTGTCACTTCATCCGGCGCTCAGTAAAATTCATCACATTGACCGGCTCGCTAGAAAACAGGGGCTTTGGCACTACTTGAACACCGAATGGCAACTGCTCAAAACTTTGCGAGGCCGTCACTACGATTTAATTATCCATCTCACCGACCATCCTCGAGGCGCTTGGATCTCTAGGCTGTGCGGGGTGCGCTGGGCAGTCGCACGTTCGGTGGGCGGACGTGGCGGTTGGTGGCAAAACGCATTTACTCATTTTTTTGCAACGCCGCGTGCCGCGCTGCGCCACACCGTTGAGCTGAATCTTGACGCCCTTCGCCGTCTTGGGATTGATCCGACACAGAGCGAGCGAAAGCTTTCACTGGTGCCAGGCCGGGAGGCAGAGGCTCGTGTCATGAGCTTGCTGGAAGAACTGGGCTGTGCAGAAATACCCTTCATTCACATTCACCCGGCCTCGCGCTGGCACTTTAAATGCTGGCCCGGCGAAGCCATGGCGGCTTTGATCAATCGGCTTAACAAAGAAGGCCATCGGGTGATCCTCACTGCCGCGCCGGATAACGCAGAAAGTGAAATGATTGAAGCCATTCAATCACGCCTTGAGCAACCAGCGCCTTGCCTAGCCGGTAAACTTTCCCTCAAAGAATTGGCTGCACTAACCGCCCGTGCGCGTCTGTTTATTGGTGTCGACTCAGCCCCCATGCATATTGCCGCCGCTATGGGAACACCCACTGTCGCACTCTTTGGGCCTTCGGGCGACAAGGAGTGGGGGCCGTGGAAAGTAGCCAGCCGTGTAGTGACCAGTGATGCCCATTCCTGCCGCCCGTGTGGCATCGACGGTTGCGGTGGAAGCAAGGTCAGCGACTGCCTGACTTCGCTCTCGGTTGAAAGCGTGCACCAAGCGGTACAGGAACTTCTGGCGGAATGAGTCAGTCACCGCACAGTATCGCAAGGCCGAACCCCACTCTCCGCCTTGCCATTATCCGCCAACGCTATAACCCTTTCGGTGGTGCTGAACGCTTCGTTGAACGCGCGCTAAGCGCCTTAGTCCAGGAAGGTGCCGAAGTCACGCTGATCACACGCAACTGGGAAGGCGCACCGCAAGAAGGCTTTATTCAGAAAATCTGCAACCCCACTTACTCCCGATTTTTTGGAGGTCGCGCCGCACGTGACCGATCCTTTGCGATCTGCGCCCAAGCGGCGATGGCCGAAGGCGGCTACGACATTACCCAAGCGCACGAGCGTATTCCCGGATGCATGATTTTCCGTGCTGGCGACGGCGTCCATGCCGCTTGGCTTGAGCACCGGGCGCGAGGCAAATCGGCGCTGCTTCGACTCGTCGATAAATGCTCGCTGTTTCATCGCTTCATCCTGAAGCAGGAAAAGCGAATGCTGACTTCGCCAGCACTCAAAGCGGTGATTTGCAACTCGGTGCTGGTGCGTAATGAAATGCAGCGCTACTACAACGTCCCCGAGAGCAAATTGGTGGTTATTGAAAATGGCGTTGATCTGGAGATTTTCCATCCACGCCTATCGGCTGAGTGGCGCGAAAAACAGAGGCTTGCGCTCGGAATCAATCTGGAAACCCCGGTGTTTCTCTTCGTCGGAAGTGGATTCGAGCGCAAAGGCATCCCGCAACTTTTATCTGCGCTATCCCTCATGAAGACGCAACAAGCGCAGCTCATCGTGGTGGGAGAAGATCGGCGCCTCGCCTCTTACCAGCAACACGCCAGGCAACTCGGCTTGAGCGCTCGCGTGCAATTTGTTGGCCCGCAACAGGATGTACGCCCTTACTACGGCATGGCTGATGCTTTTGTCCTGCCCACCCGCTACGACCCCATGCCTAATGCCGCGCTGGAAGCGATGGCCTGCGGGCTGCCGATAATCACCTCGACGACCTGCGGCATGGCCGCACGCGTTAGCGCCGGAGAAAATGGCTTTGTCTGCGATGCTCTTGACGTTGAGCAACTCGCCAAGCACCTCGATCAACTGGCTGCGCCTAGTATCGCCGCCGCCATGCGCGTCTCGGCACGATCTGCGGTTTTAGACCTTGATCTGGAGTCGATGGCGACCAAGCTCATCGGCCTTTACCGTCGTCTGCGATAGAATTGCGCCTAAATGCATCCTCTTACACCCCAATTATCTGGAACCTCGGCATGAAAATCACTGTTATAGGAACCGGCTACGTCGGTTTGGTTACCGGCACCTGTTTGGCTGAAGTCGGCAATGAAGTGCTTTGTGTTGATGTCGATGAACGCAAAATTGGCATCCTTCAATCCGGT
>CAIWVX010000254.1 GCA_903916205.1 uncultured beta proteobacterium | reverse complement strand
ATCGAATCAAATTGCATCGAAGCAACAATCGGTAAAGATGCCCAAGTTGGACCTTATTCATACCTTCGCAAAGACACCGTGCGCACAGCCGTCAATGTTGAAGGCGACATGGTAGGTAGCCTGATTGTGCAGAAAATAACCGAAAAATCTAACGTCAGTCCACAAGATGAAAAGGTCGATTAAAACCAATGAATCTTGAGTTTGTCAATCTGATTCCGAGAGTGACAAAGAGGTACGATTAAACGGCTGTGATAGACTTTCTCATTCTTAAATTGCTTCTTGGAAACCCATGTCCGGCAATACGTTTGGCACTTTATTTACGCTAACTTCTTTCGGTGAGTCACACGGCCCGGCCATTGGCGGCGTGGTTGATGGCTGCCCCCCCGGTTTGGCGCTTTGTGCCGAGGATATCCAAGCCGAACTCGACCGCCGCAAGCCGGGAACGTCACGTCATGTCACGCAACGACGCGAACCCGATACCGTCGAAATCCTTTCCGGTGTCTTTGAAGGCCGCACGACGGGTACGCCAATCGGGCTATTAATCCGCAATCAGGATCAGCGCAGCAAGGATTATGGCAACATTGCCGAAGCTTTCCGCCCCGGACATGCCGATTACGCCTACACACAAAAATACGGTTTTCGTGACTATCGCGGCGGCGGTCGCTCATCGGCGCGCGAAACAGCGGTGCGCGTGGCCGCCGGGGCGATTGCCAAGAAATGGCTCAACGAGCGATTCGGCATTACGATTCAGGGCTGGATGAGCCAACTGGGGCCGATTCGGATTCCTTTTGTTGATGCCGCACACATTGCCGACAATCCGTTTTTTGTTCCCAATGCATCCATTGTTCCCCAACTTGAAGCCTATATGGATGATTTGCGTAAATCGGGTGATTCGGTCGGCGCGCGGATCAGTGTCTCCGCCAGCGGCTTACCCCCCGGCTGGGGCGAACCGGTGTATGACCGGCTTGACGCCGATATTGCCCACGCCATGATGGGCATCAATGCGGTCAAAGGCGTTGAAATCGGCGCGGGCTTTGCCTGCATCGAACAAAAAGGCAGCGAGCACGGCGACGAAATGACGCCGCAAGGCTTTCTGTCCAATCATGCCGGTGGTATTCTCGGTGGCATTTCGACCGGTCAGGACATTCTGGTGCAGATAGCCATCAAACCGACATCAAGCATTCGTTTGCCGCGTCAATCGGTCAATCTGGCCGGTGAGCCGGTAAGCATTGAAACACACGGGCGTCATGACCCATGCGTGGGGATTCGCGCGACGCCGATTGCCGAAGCCATGCTGGCGCTGGTGCTCATTGACCACGCTTTGCGTCATCGGGCGCAATGCGCCGATGTGCGTTGCCAAACGCCGAAAATTCCGGGTAAAACGGAATGATTTTTGGGTTTCCGATTTAAATCCACCGTTTGAATCATTTTCCAAATGGCCGGGGCGATTCAAACGGATGTGCCGCATTGAACATGCCGCCCACAGAGATTTTATGGCTCTATGTGATTTTTATTGACTGCCACTGACCGTTCGCTCGATTGAGCTTGACCGGGAATCCAGTACGCCCGTTTGCAAACCAGCGGTTGGCAAACGCGGATGACAAGCGGTTGAGGTATGAGCGGTTTCCGCAGTGAGTGCGCAAAGAAAAGATTTTGTGTACTACACTACCGAGTTAGTGGTGCAGGATAGGAATTAAGCCTAGCACCTTTGAATTCAAAACATTCGAAAGCGTTTTTTCACCAACATATCCTGTTATTGGCCCATTCCCAAAGTACGAATCGTCTGCAGGCGTGCCCCCTCTGCATATTGAGTCGTATGGGCAGCTTCCGAGGTAGGTTTCGTCAAGTATT
>CAIWVX010000253.1 GCA_903916205.1 uncultured beta proteobacterium | reverse complement strand
TTATCCCCAGCCTGTAAGCCTTGAGTCACCACCCAATCCTTATCGCGCCATTCGGCGGTTTCTACCGGGCGTGGCGCGACTTTGTTTTCACCATCAACGAGCATCAGCAAACGCCCTTGTTCGGTCTGCACGAACGCGCCCTGCGGCACCAGAAAAACCCCTTTGCGCACGCCGGTCGACAGTCGAATGCGAACAAACTGACCGGGCAATAGTTGCCCCTCCGCGTTATCAAACTCAGCGCGCAGTTGCTGCGTCCCGAGTGTCGTATCAATCGTTGAAGCTTGGAAATTAAGCTTTCCGGGTTTGGCATAAACACGGCCATCGGGAAGAATGAGTTCCACACGGGTCAGCATTTCAGCCTTGAACTTCCCTCCCGGCAAGCTGGCCGTATCGGATTCAGAAAGGCCAAAGCGCACCCACATCGGATTCGTTTGATAGACCGAGGTCAACAAACTGGCATCACTGGTATTGATCAAATTGCCTTCGGATTTAGCCGCCCGCCCGGAAAAGCCGGCAACTGGCGACGTCACCGTCGTCCAGGAAAGATTTAATTTGGCCTGGCGCTGAGTGGCTTGAGCCACGGCGTTGGCCGAAAACGCATCGTCGTACTCCTTCTGACTGACCGCTTGATGCGCCAACAAGCCCTTAAGTCGTGCTTCCTCGCGTGCCGTTTGCTCAGCCTTGGCACTGGCTTCTGCCAGCGCGTTTTCATAAGAGGCGGGATCAATCTGGAACAGCGGCTGACCGGCCTTGACCGGAGCTCCTTCAACATATAGACGCTTGATCAGGATCCCTCCCACCCGCGCTCGAACCTCGGTTTCCTTAGACCCTTCGGTCTGCGCCATTAACTCAATAACCGCGGGTAAATCCGTCGCCTGAACGTCCAGCACGCTAACCGGCAGGGCTGGCGGCATAGCCGGTGCGGGCGGAGCGCCGCCTCCCGAACAGGCCGACAAAGTCAAGAGAGCCGACGTGGAGACAATGACCGCCGAGCGGTAAAGCGAAAGAGGAAACGGAACAAACGGCATGGGGTACTCCAGACTTAGGTTGCGGCGTATAATACATACAATCATGAATGTATGCAATTGACGAGATCAAGAACACCCGTTAAGAACCCAATTTCATTCGCTAAGTTCCACCTTAGTATTTCTAAATAGTTCAGCCTTACCAGCCACATTAAAAATTCACCCGAGAAAGAGGTGTGTCATGGCCAAAAAAACCAAAGCCGAAGCCGAGCAAACCCGCCAGCAAATCATCTCTGCCGCCCGTTGTGTGTTTCACGAATGCGGGGTCAGTCGCACTTCACTGGAAAAAATTGCGCGTGTTGCCGGGGTGACGCGAGGAGCGATCTACTGGCATTTTGAAAACAAAGCGTCACTGTTTTACGCCATGCATGACGACTCAGTCAAAGGCCTCAATCAAGCCAATGATGTCCTGTCGTCCTTGGAGATTCCCAACCCGCTGGATGCCATCGAACAGTCATTACTGGAGTTTTTCACGTTGCTGGAAACCAACACCTTGGTACGGCAGACTTTTGAAATCATGTCGCTGCGCTGCGAATACGTCGACGAATTTGCCCCGGTGCTACTTGAGGTCAATAAGCCCTGTCTTGATTTTCTAGCCAAACTCAAAACCGCCTATCAACGGGCGGAAGACAAAGGCACCTTAAGAGCACACCTCGACCCCATCGCCATGGCCTACGACACACTATCCTTTACCACGGGCTTGTTCAACAACTGGCTGGCTGGCGCGGCAGGCGACGATCTGCGTCTACAAGTCCGCGCCATGATTGGCACACACATCGCCTTACGTCGACGTGATTATTCAGTAAGTATCCCCCGGCAAAGCCGGGGGCTTTAGTTTGTGAGCTGCTCAAAGCGGCTAGGCGGGGTCGCTAACGCGGCCCCGAGTCTTTGCCCACCCAAGGTGGCCGGTCAGCGCCACAGGTTTATTTGATCCAATCGCTTGTCCTCTTGCTCCTGCTTCCTGATGCGCTCCCGTATTACGTCTTCATCCTGAGCTACCGTCGAAACAAAGTACCCTTGCCTATCCGGTTTGTGTAGATGTTTATAGTGGTCCCCGCTTTTAAGACAGTAGTTTAAGATGTACGCTGTCATAAGGAACCAAGTGATGAATCAAGCGAATA
>CAIWVX010000252.1 GCA_903916205.1 uncultured beta proteobacterium | reverse complement strand
TCCACATTGGTCTCCTATCATGCACAAGAGGCCGCAGGCAGTTTGACGCGCGATCAGGCGCAAAAAGCAGCGGCTGAAACAATCAATTTGTTTCGCTATGGCGGCGCCGATGGCAAAACGGAATATGTGTTTGCTCTGACCACAGAGGGTGTGGGTATCAGCCATGCCATTAAAGAACGTATCGGGCAAAATATGCTCGAAAAAGTGAGAGATCCTAAAGGCAATTACACCTGGAAGGACATTTTGGCGGCATCTAGGCAGAGTCCGAATGGCTCCTACATGAACACCTTGTCGGCGCGCCCCGGGCAGAAAGACGTGGTGGTGGATAAACTCCAGTACGTTAAAGCGTTCGAACCGTGGTCTTGGGTCATTGCCACAGGCGCTTATGTTGATGATATTGAAAATGAATTTAAACGTCGTTTGATGTTTGATCTTTTTGTTGCAGGGGTGATTATTTTATTGATTGCCGGTCTTGGTTTTGTTATTGAACGCGGCGTTTTACGCCAAGTCGGCGGCGAGCCTGCCGATGCCATTGGTTTTATGGCGCGTGTGGCTGCGGGTGATTTGACCGGCAATATTCCGCCAGCACCCAAAGGCAGCATGATGGATTCAATGCGCGAGATGGTCAATTCGATTCGTAGCATGATGAGTGAAATCAACAAGAGTTCGACTCAGCTGACACAAGGTTCGGAGAGAATCAGTACGGCGGCGCACGAAGTAGCCATTGCCGCCGAGCGGCAATCGGACGCCACCGCAGCAATGGCCGCAGCGATAGAGGAAATGACCGTCAGCATCAATCACATTTCCGATAGCGCCAGAGACACGCATGATAATTCGATGTCCTCGGTCACCTTGTCAGAAGATGGCTTTGGCCGAATTCAGATCGCCAGCCATGAAATCAAAGAGATCGCATCGAGTGTCAATGACGCTTCAGGCCGGATTCGAAAACTAGAAGAGCGGGCTAATCAGATTTCTTCGATTGCCGGGGTCATTAAAGACATCGCCGGACAAACCAATCTGCTAGCGCTCAATGCCGCCATCGAAGCCGCCCGAGCGGGGGAACAAGGCCGAGGTTTTGCGGTGGTCGCCGATGAGGTGCGTAAGTTGGCTGAACGCACATCACTTGCGACCGTTGAGATTGAAAAGATGATTGCCGGTATCCAGGCCGATACAGTACAGGTAGTTGGCGTAATGGATGCGGCCTTGCCGCAGGTCGAAGCCGGCGTGCAAGCGGCGGAGGGTGCCGCTGACACGCTGCGCCAAATTAAAGATGGCGCACAGATGACCCTGAATCGAGTTCGCGAAGTCGCCGAATCGACCAAGGAGCAAAGTATTGCTAGCGATAGCATTGCTCAACGTGTTGAAGAAATTGCGACAATGGTTGAAGAAACCACCGCCGCCATGCAATCGACTGCAGATACGGCTGAGGAGCTAGAAACCATCGCCCACGAACTCAATGCACTGGTGAGCCGCTTCCGCTGTTAATTAAAGTTGCTTCAAAAAAGCGGGCACGATAAAACATCGTGCCCGCTTTTTTCGTTCATACTTTTCGGAATTTCGTCGGCGCAAGCTTATAAATGCGGGTTCAATAGAGCTATAGCCGCGTTCAAAAAATAAAATCCCCGTTGCTGTTTAGGCAGCGGGGATTTTTAGAGAAAATTACTTGCCGCTTACGATGTAAATACTGAATCCCGGCAAGGTGCTTTAACCACAGGTTCCTACTGCGCCGCAAGCGGTGCAGAAGTCACAGCCGTCTTTGCGAATCATGGTGTGGTTGCCGCATTCGCCGCACAGCTTACCGGCCGTTGGTTTGGCTGCCGTGCTGCTGGCTGGAACTTCAAGAATGCCCATCTGTTGGAGCGGATAACCCTGTTCATCGAGGATGCCGAGCATGGCGTAGCGGTGGATTATGAGTTGTGCAAGGTAGGCTACCGTTGATGGGTAGTTAGTCTGTTTTCGGGTGCCTGGAACGAAGGCGATGAAGTCACCCAGCGGCTCCGGGTAGTCCAGCAGTTTACGCAGCTTCATACCAATCCAAGCTGGATCAAGTACGCGCATATCGAGCGACAGCAGCTTGGTTAAGCCATCGAGCGCACGCGGGTAGTTGCCTGCCAGCCAAACAGAATAAGGACGGGTGACGCCGTCGGGCAGGGTAATTTCCTTAAGGCCGAGAACGAAGTCTTCATCGGTGGCCGGGTTGAAAATGTCGACTGTCCAAGAAAGTGTGCCGTCGGTACCGGTTTTCGGTTCTTTGAGGCTGAACAGGGCGTCAAGCACCGGGGTCGGGCCTTCGTGCTTAAAGGCGCCAATCTGTTCGACGCGGAACTGGATTAAGCGTGCCATCGCTGAGACCACGGACGGCATGCGCTGACGTTCACCGTGGGGTGGGAAGGCCATATCGAAGCCTTCGCCATTCGGTGTTTTGGACAAGGATTCGAGTTTGAGGGCCAGCCAACCGTGGTCGTTGGCACGCATGTCCATTGACAATGTTTTGGCGACGGCACCGAGGCCGCGCGGTTGTGCCGGGCCATTAACCCAAGCTTCAAACGGCCACGAGCGGCCATCCTGATCAATATGACCAACAAACAGGGCGAATTTGCCAAGTTCGTGCTCAATCATGTAAGTCCAAGCCATATTGCCTTCTGGCAGATTCGGGCGACCGGGCCAACGTAGGCTGGAAAGAACCGGAGCTGGCAGATTTTTGATCGAAAGGCGACGATTAGCATCACCGTTAACGAAGTCTTGTGGCTGTTTCTTTTCTTCCGCTTGCTTGGTAGTTTCAACCGAAAGTACGGAGCCCAAAATGCTGTTTGGGCGATAGGTGGCCAGTCCCTTGAGACCGGCTTTCCAGGCGCTCATATAGAGATTTTGGAATTCTTCATAGGGGTAGTCGGCGGGGACGTTGACCGTCTTTGAAATCGAGGTATCAATGTACGGGGCCACGGCGGCAACCATGTCTTTGTGGGCTTCAGCGGAGATTTCTAGGGCGGTGACAAAATAATCGGGAAGATTTTCGACATCGCCACCCATGTGTTTGTACAAGCGCCAAGCGTAATCTTCAACTGCGTATTCTTTGAGCGTGCCATCGATCATGCGTTTTTTGCGGTTGTAGGTCCACGAGAAAGGGGGCTCAATGCCGTTGCTGGCGTTGTCGGCAAAGGCCAGCGAGATGGTGCCGGTGGGAGCAATCGAGAGGAGGTGTGAGTTACGCAGTCCGTGCTTGCGAATTTCGGCTTTGATCTCAGTCGGCAGACGTGAAGCAAAGCTGCCACCCGAGAGATACAGTTCGGCGTTGAATAGCGGGAAGGCTCCGCGTTCCTTGGCTAATTCAACCGAAGCTAAGTAGGCGGTGTTACGCATGAATTCAGAAATGCGCGCGCCCATTGAAGTGGCTTCGGGGCGGTCGTAGCGCAGGCGCAACATACATAACGCGTCGCCTAAACCGGTATAACCGAGGCCGACGCGGCGCTTGTTGGCGGCTTCTTCTTTCTGGCGGTTAAGCGGCCAAGCGGTGACATCAAGCACGTTGTCGAGCATGCGCGTCGATACTTTGATGACTTCGCCAAAGGCTGCAAAATCAAATTCGGCCTGTTCTGTGAAAGCGTGTTTGACAAACAGCGTCAGATTGATCGAGCCTAGGCAGCAGCAACCGTAAGGTGGCAAAGGCTGTTCGGCGCAAGGGTTAGTGGCTTCGATTAGCTCACAATAATAGAGATTGTTATCCTTATTCATGCGGTCAAGAAAGAGGATTCCCGGCTCGGCATGATCGTAGGTTGAGCGCATGACCTGATCCCAAAGGTCACGGGCGCGCACTTTGCGGTAAACCCACAGGCCGTCTTCACGCTGGTAGGCACCGGCCAATTTCATGTCGGCATTGGGCTCGGCGCGGTGCGAGAGATCAACTTCGGTGTCCGCCTCTACGGCTTGCATGAAGGGGTCGGTTACGCCAATCGAGATATTGAAGTTCGAGAGGTCGCCTTTGTCCTTGGCGTGTACAAAGACTTCGATATCGGGGTGGTCGCAACGCAGCACACCCATTTGTGCGCCACGGCGGGCGCCAGCGGATTCGACGGTTTCACAGGAGCGGTCGAAAACACGCATGTAGGAAACGGGGCCGGAGGCGCGTGATTGAGTGCCCTTAACCTGAGCGCCTTGGGGACGGATCGACGAAAAATCGTAGCCGACCCCGCCGCCACGACGCATGGTTTCAGCGGCTTCGGCGAGCGCGCTGTAAATGCCGGGTTTACCTTCAACAAATTCAACAATGGAATCACCCACCGGTTGCACAAAACAATTGATCAGCGTGGCGGCAAGTGGCGTACCTGCGGCCGAATTGATGCGGCCAGCGGGAACAAATCCGGTTTCTTGCGCCCAAAGGAAGCGCTCTTCCCATTTGGCGCGGTGTTTTTCTTCTTCATTGGCGGCCAGTGCACGAGCCACACGACGGCGCACGTCGTGGACGTTCGACTCGTTTCCTTTCGCGTACTTTTCGATCAGCACCTCGGAGGAAATTTCCTGTTCGGACAGTGGCGCAATCTCCGAGGCTTCAGTAATCGCGGTTAACGAAAGTTGTTGGGTAATTTTGCTCATAGATAGTTTCTCTGGTTGGCGTGCGGACAGTGAGGGTCTAAATAACGAAGAAGCGTATTTGGCTCCCGCGCATCTTAGATTTTTGCTTTACGAAAGCGCTAATGATGCCGCCGATTCGGCGGCAAATCAAGCGAAAAAACACTGTATATAGTAGTAGGCTTCAAAAAAAACACTAGATATAGTTTTGTCGCCAGAAGCGCAACAGAGAAGAAATCCTGTTAAATCACTGTTTTGCAGAAAGCCGAGAAGGGTTTATATTGCATCGCACAATGCGAACATTATTTTGATGTGCAAGGTATCAAGAATTAGCAAAAAGACGTTCGCCCAATGCAAAGGCGACAGACTGCTCTTCCGGCTACGCCGACGGGCTAATCGTCTTTTGTAGTGCTGGGATAGGGGGCCAGCCCATCGGTGTAGTTGCGCGGCTAATCAATTCCCGCCTTATGGGGCTTGTGCTGGTCTAGAAGTGCTTTGATTTCACAGTCTAAGTGTGACCGTAAATAGCCAGAGACTCCACATGCCGTATATCCACGCTATTTGGAGCTTCTCGGCATACGCTGCGTGTAAAGTTGCCGCGTATTAGCATCAGGCGGCCGATTTATACAGCATTTGGGTTTAATCAGCGCTCCGAGTACAGGCTGGCGGAAAAAGCCACTTCCATGCTTTCCGGAAATTGAAATTGGGCGAAAGCGCGGTGAATCTCGTCTTCGTTAGACCCGGCGCTATCGTCTTGAAAACGAATGCCTAACGGCCGGCCATTGGTGGCTAGGGTGGTGAAAGCAAAACGCCAGCGTTGAGCTTCTGCAAGGCGCTCACGCAATTCTCGTTCGTTGCTAATGACCACACCGGCCTGTTTCAATGAATCCAAGAACTCATCAAAGGATTCGGTACTCAGACTGCCCATGTTTAACTCCGTTCGTTACAGTGGACTCCACCATGTGCCAAATAACGCGCCTTTCTGCGTGCGGTTGACAACATCAAAGAGGAAGTTGAAAAAATCCTGTTACGCCGAATTTTCATAAAAACAGGCTATTGCACCCTATCCCTTGTTACTCACCCAAGTTCTGTGGCACAGCTTTATACTGCGAGCTTCCCCCGATTGGCCCAAGACATATGAGCCTTCTACAGCAAACCACGATCCGTATTCTCGGCATTGATCCGGGACTGCGAATTACCGGCTTTGGCGTCATTGAAAAAACCGGAAGCAAACTGGTTTACATTGCCAGCGGTTGCATTAAAACCGATGCCAAGGCGTCCTTGCCCACGCGACTTGGCATGATCCACTCGAGCCTTAGTGAATTACTCATTGAGTATCAACCAGATCAGGCCGTGGTCGAAATTGTCTTTGTTAATGTCAATCCCCAATCCACCCTGATGCTTGGGCAGGCCCGTGGCGCAGCTATTACAGCACTGGTTTCTGGCGGGCTCGAAGTCGCCGAATATACGGCTTTACAGGTCAAGCAGGCGGTAGTCGGTAACGGTCACGCCGACAAAAAACAAGTTCAGCATATGGTGCGCCGTTTGCTAATGCTGCCCAGTGAGCCTAGCGCCGATGCCGCTGACGCACTGGCTTGCGCCATAGCCCACGCGCACGGAGGGCAAGGGCTCGGCGGACTAAACGCCAAAGGCTTGCGGGTGCGTAACGGGCGAATTACTGAAGTCAGATAACTCCGACCGTTTCAAGCACTTCGCTACGTGAGGCACGCCAAGATCAAAGTGGCTGCCTTTAAATACATTGAGGTTTTGCATCAGGGAAAACGGGGAGCATGAAAACCTCCCTTTGGCAGACGAAAACCGAGGGAATTTCAGTCACACCTCACCTGCTCTTGCCTTTCCAGTTGGCAATGCAGGTTGACCTTAGGTACTCAAGCGCACGTTCCATATGGTGATCAGGCCAATTCGGATCGGTATCGGCGAGTCGATCCTCAGCTTCAGTCTTCAGATCGTTAAGCCAGAATTTATGGAAATCTTCCTGCGTATTTTCTGGGGCCTCGGTGTTAATGAAGTTGATCACGGCCTCTGAATCGAATCCTGTCATACGAAAAATTCGCACTAACTCTTTGGCTTCTTTTTCGAGCATTGAGGCTTTAGCAGGTAGGCCGGTGGCGACGAACAAAAATACCGTCGCTAAAACAGCCGGATCATCAGACTCACCACGGGTTACGCGATCCCACTTTTGGGCCACCAGACGGTCGTATTCCCTGACATCTTCATCCACGTTTTCATTAACGAAATAGCCATGAACAGCCTCCCCGTATAACAACTTGTCTGCACTAGAGCCGGGGGCCCGAATTTGTGGCAAATCCTTTTCGATAAACCGTGCCATCGCTTGTTTTGCAAGGCTCTGAAAGGCCAGCGGCTGATCCTTTAAGAAGGCATTCAAACGCGATTCTTTAAACTTGGTTTTGGCCTTCTTGGCGGCCTTGATTAAACCAACAAATCCCGAGCGCGAGGGAATGATAAATTCGGCGCTATCGACAAATAGAACCAACATGGCGCTACGAATAAGCGCATCCGCCTCATCAACATCAGCACGTGAAATCCCCATTTTTTTTGCCAACCAAAAGGAGAAATCAATCAGGTTCTGATTTTTCTGACGAATCGCATATTCAGCGCGGTATTGGGTCAGTGAAAAGGTGTCGAATGAAGTCCGCTTATCCAGTTCG
>CAIWVX010000251.1 GCA_903916205.1 uncultured beta proteobacterium | reverse complement strand
GCAAGTCGAAGAAGAAACCGAAACCGAAGATGAAACCAAGCCCGAAGCCACACCGCCCAAAACGCCGGAAATATTTTTTAACTTCAAGCGAGGTGTTGCTACCTTTCAGTTCATGAACCTGCTGCCGTCGCGGTTTGCCGAGTTTGCGGGAAAGAGTTTTTCTGATTGCTGACCCGATCCGCAAGTTTGACTCCCGGTCGGAAGTTGCAAGAATGCATACGGTAAAATATTGCGATGGATTTTTCTTCTGGAAATCAAACCCCAAGTCACCGCTTTCGTCAAGATAGAGATACCACATTATCTCAGGTATCCTTCAAGTATTTCCGTCTTCTTCCCTTCCGCCGCCACAATCGCCAACTTCAACTCTCGAATACGCTTTTCACGGGCATCCAGTTCGGTGACTATGCGGGCTTGGTCTTTGATTGGAGGGACTGGAATTTGATGGTTTCCAGAAACGACTTGGGCACTCTTCAATGCCCGGATGAACCGGTCATATGCTTTTCTGCCTCTTTTCTGAAAGTATCAGGATTGACGTAATTCAATCACGGTACTCCAAAAACATTCTCATATCACAGCTTTCCGTTTATGCCATTCAGTAGCCTGCTCAAATGCGTAGGCCGCTTGCAGAATGGCTTCTTCACTGAACGGCTTACCGATCAGTTGCAGGCCGATCGGAAGACCGTCAGCCGAAAAACCAGCGGGAAGCGACATGGCGCAGGTGCCGGCCAGATTGACCGGGATGGTGAAAATATCGGAAAGGTACATCTGCAGCGGATCGTTGATTTTTTCGCCGATCTTGAAGGCCGGAGTCGGTGCCACCGGCGTCAGCATGACGTCCACATTCGCAAACGCCGCCATAAAGTCGTTCATGATCAGCGTCCTGACTTTCTGAGCTTTTACGTAATAGGCATCGTAATAGCCGGATGACAGGGCGTAGGTTCCAAGCATTATGCGGCGCTTGACCTCGCTGCCGAATCCTTCGCTGCGGCTCCTGGTCATCATGTCAATCAACCCCTCGGCTTTGTCGCTACGGTGCCCGAAGCGGACCCCCTCATAACGGGCCAGATTTGAGCTTGCTTCGGCCGTTGCTATCAGGTAGTAAGTCGCCACCGCATAATCGGTATGCGGCAGGGAAATATCAACAAATTCCGCGCCAAGGCGGCGATATGTCTCTATAGCAGCCTGCATCGTTTTTTGTACATCGGGATCAAGACCGGCAATAAAATACTCTTTCGGCAGGCCGATCTTCAGACCCTTTACACCACCGGCCAGCGCGGCGGCATAGTCCGGCACCGGCGTATCAACACTGGTGGAATCCTTGGGGTCGTACCCGGCGATAGCCTCCAGCATGATGGCACAGTCGGTGACATCCCGGGTCAACGGGCCGACCTGATCAAGCGACGATGCGTAGGCAATGACACCGTAACGGGACACCCTGCCGTAGGTCGGTTTCAGTCCGACGCAGCCACAATGCGAGGCCGGCTGGCGAATGGAGCCGCCGGTGTCGGTGCCGAGCGTCGCGATAGCCTGCCGTGCGGCAACCGCAGCCGCGGACCCACCTGACGACCCGCCGGGGATGCGGCTTGTATCCCACGGATTACGGGTTATGCCGTAAGCACTCGACTCGTTGGAAGACCCCATGGCAAACTCATCCTGGTTCAATTTGCCGAGCAGTACCGCTCCGCTGTCCCGCAGTTTTTCCCAGGATGTTGCGCTGTAGGGGGGTATAAAATTGTCAAGAATACGGGAACCGCAGGTTGTGAGTATCCCCTCTGTCAGAAAAATGTCCTTTATTGCCAGCGGAATACCGGTCAATCGATGGCACTCACCGGCGGCAATTTGCCGGTCGGCAGCAGCGGCAGCCGTGAGCGCCTGTTCGTGTGTCACCGTAATGAATGAACCGATTTGGGGTTCAATCGATTCTATTCGTTCCAGCATGGCTGTGGTAGCTTCTACGGAAGAAAGCTGCTTTTTCTTCAGTAACATGTGAAGCTCTTGAATGTTCATATCAAAAATATTCATGGCGTACATATCCCTTTTATTCGATTACTTTAGGCACGGCAAAGAAACTCCCCGCCCGCCCGGGAGCATTAGCCAGCGCATTTTCTACACCGATGGAAGGACTGACTGCATGCCGCTCTTGCTTCTTTTAGATAATTTGCGTTGCCTTGAAAGTAATTTTGATCAGTGAGGACGGACAGACATGTCGCCCCACCTTTTTCATAAGAGATAGCGATATCTTTTGGATTAAAATTTTCTCGAATAACACCTTTTGATGGACTCGCTTTTTTAATTTCAGCAATAACTGCTGCTTTATTTTTAGCTAATTGCGTTTCAATAGCCTTCACGAAACCTCTAGCCTGAGATGCCTCCTTCACTTCATCTTTGAGTTGATCCAATGATTTAACTTTTTGTGACTCTTTAATCTCTTCAAATTTAGTCGCAATGATGGTGTCGAGAATATTAGCCATGCGATGCCGCTTTCAGTGCTTCTAGTTTTTTTAAAGACAAGCCTTGATCAATCACTGAGGCGGCTTTTTCAATACCATCTTTCATAGTGGATGCAATGTCACCCACATAAATCGCAGCGCCTGCATTAAGAAGTGTGATGTCTCGGTGAGGTCCTTTATTGCCATTTAATACATCAAGCATCACGGCTTTAGATGCATCCACATTTTCTACTTGAATCGTTTCAAGATTTGCCATATCGAATCCTAAATCTGTCGGTTTAATCATATAAGTAGTCATTGATTTATTTTTAAGCTCAGTCACTCG
>CAIWVX010000250.1 GCA_903916205.1 uncultured beta proteobacterium | reverse complement strand
TGTTTTTCTGCTGCAAAGCGCCACGATGAAGGGCAAATCAGCCGATCAGCGAGTCAAAAAGGCGCTGGAGCTTATCGGCTGTAAAAGCATCAGCACCATCGACGACTGCCCCGACCACGACCTGCCGCAGATCATCGCTTGGGGCAGCGCCTTGATTCGCCGTTTGCGCACCGAGCACCCGCAGACGCGCTTC
The DNA here is from genome assembly GCA_903916205.1 of uncultured beta proteobacterium. Taxonomy (GTDB): domain Bacteria; phylum Pseudomonadota; class Gammaproteobacteria; order Burkholderiales; family Rhodocyclaceae; genus Propionivibrio. The sequence continues at coordinate 1,973 of CAIWVX010000250.1, read as the reverse complement.
ATCGCCAACCTTACCGGTGGCAACAAACTCATGAGCAGCGGTCTATTCCAAGCCTTGCGCCCGTGGTGTGAAGTCATCTACTGCGACACCGAACACCACCGGCTTGAAATCCTCCACCCGCCCGGCCAAGCCGCCATCGACCTTCCGGCAGACCTCATTAACATCAAAATCTACTTGGCTGCACAAGGCTTTATTGCCCGAGATTCCGAGGTCGACGGTCGCCTTGTCGATGCCCGGAGCGAACTAACGCGCTGGCTGGCTACCAATGCCGCCGGTTTGAGCGAATTCATCGGCAACCTGAACGGTGCTGCGGCTTACTGGGAATCGAACAACCAAACGAACAGAACCGATACGTCCAACCTTCGCCCCTGCACCGGCGATCTCGCAATCAGCGCCCGCAAACGCCTGCTCGATGCCGGAATGCTGGAGCAGAAATCAGGACAATTCAGCGTTGTGCAAACCTACGCCGACTACCTGCGCGGCGGCTGGCTCGAAGAATACTGTTACGCCATCGGGCGCGAGCTCGAGGGCAGCGAAAACCCCGTGCATCGCCTCTCCCGAGCCCGTTTCGGCATCAACGTCAAGATCGACCCTATTGACAGCACGCGGCCCGGAAAATACGCGCTCAACGAACTCGACGCCGCCTTCGTACATAACAACCGTATGCTCATCGTCGAATGTAAAACCGGTGCCCAGCTTGGCGAGAAAGGCAAGAGCCAAACCATCCTTAATAAACTCGAAGTCCTTGGCGAACACGCCGCTGGTCGTTTCTCCCACAAAATCGTCCTCACCACCGAGACCCACATCGACCCTACGACCACCGAACGCGCCAAACGCTACGGCATCTGCATCCTCACCGGCGGCGAACTCAGCCATCTCAAACGGCACATCATCGACTGGATGACTTCCTGACCATGTTCCCCCTCGCCCGCTACCGCTTCGAATTTCAAGTCACGCGCCCCATTCGCCTGCCCGACTATGCTGGCTCGATGCTCCGGGGCGCGTTTGGTCATGCCCTGCGGCAACTGGCCTGCATGACGCGGCAAAAAGAATGCAGCGGTTGCCCGCTGACCAGCACCTGCCCTTATCCAGCGATTTTTGCTCCACTGCCGCCAAGCGACCACGCGCTGCAAAAATTCTCACAAATCCCAGTGCCTTACATCATTGAGCCGCCGGACTGGGGAAGCGTCATCCTCGAAACCGGCGATCTGCTGGTTTTTCACTTGGTACTGGTGGGGCGGGCATTGCGCGACTTACCACTCATCATCCTTGCTTGGCGGCGCGCCTTATCACGCGGCGTAGGGGCTGGCGATGGAACCGCAGAACTGATGCGGGTAATGCACTGCGGCGGCGCTGAAGCGGCCAGCGAAAGAGAAATTCACCGCCCCGAGAACGGCCACATTGCCGCGCATCCGCAAAGCATCAACCCGCACAATACCGACGACGAAAACATGACGTGCGCCACCTTGCATTTTCACACCCCGTTGCGCCTGCAAAAAAATGGTCACGCCTTAGCCGCAGAGAAACTAGACGCCCGCACGCTACTCATGGCGCTGGTTCGCCGGGCCAGTCTGTTGTCCGAATTCCATGCCAACGGCCCGTTGATCAACGATTTTTCCGGCCTGCTCACCCGCTGCGCTGATATTCGAGATAATACAAATCTGGTGTGGCGTGACTGGTCACGCTACTCATCACGGCAGCAGCAAAAAATGAGCCTTGGCGGTGTTGTTGGAACTTGGACGTTAGCAGGAAATCTAACGCCCCTCGCCCCCTTTCTGCGTCTCGGCGAATGGTTGCATGTCGGCAAAGAGGCGGCATTCGGTCTGGGTCGATACACGCTAGAAAATCAGCGTTCAGAAGACATCTCCAGCAAACAACAAGAAAGTCGCGACCAACGCGGCCAAGTCATTGAAGTAGAAAAGGTAATTGAGTAGGTGCAGTCAGTAGAAAGCCCTGAAAACAAAGGGATTGAG
>CAIWVX010000249.1 GCA_903916205.1 uncultured beta proteobacterium | reverse complement strand
TTCCAGAGCGAGCACCGGTGCTTTCGGTAGGTGAAGTGGCTCGCCTGCTTGCTGCGCTGGAAGGGCCGATGGCGCTGCTCGGACGGTTGCTTTATGGCACGGGTCTGCGCTTGATGGAGGCGCTTCGCCTGCGGGTCAAAGATATTGATTTCGAGCGCCGGGAAATTGTTGTACGTGACGGCAAGGGAGGCAAGGACCGGCGGGTGATGTTGCCCGATTCGCTGGATGCGCCGCTTAAGGTGCAGTTGGCGCATGGCCGTTTGATCTGGTCGCAAGACCGCGAGCACAGTTTGCCGGGGGTGTTCATGCCAGATGCGCTGGATCGGAAGTATCCAAAGGGCGGGACGCAATGGCCGTGGTTCTGGGTGTGGCCGGCACCTGATCTTTCGTTTGATCCACGCAGTGGCATCAAACGCCGCCACCATCTTTACGAACAACGCCTGCAACGTGCTATCAAGCAAGCGGCGTTGCTGGCTGGGCTAAGCAAACCGGTGTCGGTGCATACCTTGCGCCACTCCTTCGCCACACACCTGCTGGAAAGCGGCTACGACATTCGAACAGTGCAGGAGTTGCTGGGTCATAGCGACGTGAGCACGACGATGATCTACACCCACGTGCTCAATCGCGGCGGGCGCGGGGTGGTGAGTCCGGTAGATCGGATGGCGACGGGGTCGCGTTCCGGTTGAGTGTTTATGTTTATGGCGTCAGGCAATAGTCAAATGCGATAGTTTTTTGGGTGCGCAAAGTTTCATCTTGCGCACGCGGACGCACCGAGCTTGAGAATCCACCACAGAGACGCAGAGGAAACGCAGAGAAAACAAAAAAACTTCTCTGTGGCTTTTCTCTGTGCCTCGGCGCCTCTGTGGTGGGGGTTAAGCTTTTGTAGCGCACGCGGAAACTTCTTATGCTTTAACGCTTGTCATCCGCGTTCGCAAACCGCTGGTTTGCAAACCCTACGAATGGGCTGGATTCCCGGACAAGCCCGAAATGACGCGAAATCATAATCAAACAGCCTAGGCTCAATTCCTCCCCAGGAGCCTGTGACACCACCGTCTGACCCTTTCCGCACGACGCATTATGCTCACTCCATTGCAGACGGTGTTGCCGCGAATCTTGCTTGGCGCAAGTTAGATTGAAGAAATAATCTTGGCGTTTGTTAGGAGCACATGGCCTAGCGCGGCTTGAATAAAAACTGAACCGCCCGTTAATCTGCCGTTCAGCTTGAGCGGAGTAAAAAGTCTCTGGCTTGAAGTCTAATCCTCATGGAAATCTATTTCGATGGCTCGATATTTCTCGATTCTTTTGTTCTTTTTCCTGTCACTCACGGGATGCGCAACCCAGCCTCCCGCCCCCGTGGTCACACGCGGCATGGGTGAAGACGTCGAGGGGAAATCCAGCGCGGCGACCTCTCTGGGCCTGATTTCAGTTCCCGTTTTTACCCGTGACACCAAACGCCCGCCCGGCCCTATGCCGGACAGGGCGCTCAATGTCAGCACGCAATGCGACTTCAAGGACGAATTGGGGACTCACGGTCACTTGGCTATTCAAATTAAGGAAGCGAACATTCAGCGTTTTACGGCAAAAGTGACTATTCCCACGCAAGGTGTTTGTCATTTTGATATAACAAAATTTCGCCAGACGGAGAAAATGCCAATACCCGTGCTCGTTGCAAAAAACTCATCCTGCCGCATCACCGTGTGGGAGCAGGATAACGCCGTCACGGTATCCTTCAATGCGTGCTCAGCCCACTGCACCAACGATGCCTTCAGCTATCTCTGGCCGATTTTGATCGACAGGCCGAGTGGAGAATGTGCGTAATGCACGCGCCGAAAAAGCCCCGCCGCCGAGTCAGTCTCTGTTGCCTGATCACCAGCCTAAGCATGCTTTCGGCGTGCAGTACGATGCAGTACACCGTCGATGACGGACGCCCGATTGATGAAAAGCTGCTGACGAACATCCGCACCTACGGCAAGGGGGCGCAGGCCATCAGACCGGCCATTGTTCGCAGTGCCAAACTCAATGCGCCGGTCTGCGAAGAAGGGTGGGAATTGCCGTTTGATTTTGCCACCAGCGACGAATTGCCAGAGCTTGAACGGGTCGCTTGGGTAAGAGCGCTAAATGTCGATGAGCGCTTAACGGTCATCGCCGCATCACCTGCATCAACGCTGGCGATTGGGAACAAGATTGTCGACATTGAGGGTTTTCGCTCGAACAGCGGCAAGCGCATGACCGAGGTCATAAAAGAACGACGTGATGGAGGACGCCCCTTTCAGGTCACGCTTGTCGAAGGAAAAAAATTACGCGTTGAGCCGGTCCGCACATGTCGCGGCCTTGTTCTGATAGCGCCCCCGCTCAAACCAGCGGCACAAGATTATCACTGGTCTTACAGCCTGCATCCTCTGGACGTTTTCCGACAGGATCTGACATCGGACGAGGCGCTGTGGTTAGTGCTCTGGACGCAAGGCTTGTCGGAAGAAGGCGGCGCGCGCATGAAAGCCTATCAATATGGCGCGGTACCTGCGCAGTTTTTGGCCGGGGTGGCGTCGCTACTCATGGGCGTGGGCCCTTTAGCCAAAGCCATCCAGGCCGGGAGTACTGTAGCGGCTTCGCAAGCGGGTGTCACGGTGGTTACAGGCGTCGTCACCAGTCAAGCCATCGGCCTTGCCAAGCAGCAAACGGCAACCCTGATGGAAGCGTCTTCAAAAAACCGTGCCAAGCTCAAAGGCGTGGCTTGGGTTGGCGGCACGGTTTTTGACAAAGCGGATAAATGGGCTTTTGACCACATGACCCAATTGGGCGCCGATCCGCTGGCCGGGATGACCCTACACCAAAAACTCATTGAGTCGGGCCGCGCCGAAAACGCCTTTGTACTTGATGCGGAACGCTTGCCGATGCTACAAGCGGTCGCCGAGGAGGCCAAGCTAGGAACGAGGATGACGCGCCTACTCAGCGGCGAAGAATCCCCCGCCGCACAAAAACAAACGCAACAGAAAGCCGATGACATGATCGGCCATCTGACAACCGAAGCCATGCCGCAAGCCTCGGATAAGCCAGCCGAAGTGGCGGCTGAGGTGACGGGTGAAGTGGCGGCTGAAGTGACGGATGAGGGGCTGACCCTACCGGTGCTGACGATGGAAAGCCAAATAAAACTTAAACCGGTACAGGCCAACGAATGAAAACCACCGTGCTCGCAAAACTTAAAAAAATCGTATGGATTTTGTTATTTTCAGCCGGTATGGTGCAAGCTCAAACTGGCACCTCATCGCCGAGTGCTGACACATGCAAAACCGACCTCAAAGTGGCCGAACTTTCCATGCAGCGCGGGAAAACACTTCAAACAACCAAGCAATGGGAGGCCGCTGACAAGGCGTATAGCAAAGCCGAAACCTACTATCTTGATGTTGCGGATCGCTGCGGGAAAGCCTCAGAGCATCGCGCCATAACGGGCGCAGAACTAGCCAAATCAAGCCTCCTTGAACTGAAAACAATCCGCCACCGAGAAAGTTGCCTACCTGCCGTCAATCTCGCGCTCGGCAAAGACCTTAAGTCAGCGCAGGCGCTCGCAGAAAAAATGCCTTGGCCTGATGTCGAAAAACTGTTTACACAAGCGGAACAGCGTTGGGAGGAAGCGGTCGCCGTTTGTCAGGGACCAATGCTCGATCAGGCGCTTGAAAATCAATCCGACGCCAAACGTGGGCGCGAACATGCCGCCCGTTTTGTCGGTGATTCAGCGGCCTGTGAGCAAGCGTTTCTCACCGCGACGCGAACCGTTGAATTTTCACAACACTTTTGGGCCGACAAACACTGGGACGAAGCGGCACGCTGGTTACGCAAAGCGGATTTAGCTTGGGAATCCGCCGCAGAACAATGTAATGGGGCAAAACGAGAGCTGGCGAACCAAAAACGTGATTCAGTCAAAATGGATGCACATAACGCAAGCGCCTGTGCGCCCATCTGGAACAAAG
>CAIWVX010000248.1 GCA_903916205.1 uncultured beta proteobacterium | reverse complement strand
TAACGGCGATTTTTTCGGTGTCCTTTTTTCAGTCGTTTTGGCTAACATATTCTGGTACTGTGTGCTGTATCTCTTATTCCAACTTTGCGAAACTCGCGCGCCGTCGTGTACAGCAGACGGATGGTGTCATCCCAATCGGTAGGCAGCCAGTGGTATTCTCCGCTTGCTTCGAGATACTGAGCCGTTGCGATCAAATCTTGATCAAAGTCGGCTGACTTGATACTTAACCCGTCAATATCACCTTGTGCCAGACGTTGCTGAATGTTTCGAATCCGTTCTAGCCACTTCCTGAACTCCGCCGCATCGAAAAACGGCGACTCAATGCTCATCGCCATGACGACAAGCTGTTGCATGGGGCGAATCACTTGAAACACTGGATTGTTTTGTCTGTTCACTTCCAACTGATTGTTGAGGTACAGCAAGCGACGGAGCATGTCCGACATGTTCTGACTTTTCTGAAGCGATTCACTGAAATTGTTCTGGCATTCCTTGATGTCGTCCTGCGCCCGTTGAAAGCTCCAGATAATCGCGCTCACGGCAACTGCCAATAGCCCAAGCAGCCACGCGAACATCGTTCCCCAAGAGTCTACGCGGTCTAGATACGCTTTCTCCAACTCTGCTAGGCGCTTGCCGGTGCCAAGCTCCTGCTCACCTGATTGGTGCGATGAACCACATAATACGGTAGCGGAACCGGCTTCACCGGTGACCGAATCAACCTGTTTATGGCACTTACGACCTTGCACACTGACGGTGACGGCTTGCTCCACATGCGTGATTCGTTTTTCCAGCGCCACCAAGCGGGCATCAATCGCGTCTGTGGGCTTGGGGACCTCGAAGTGCGTGAGGGACAGAACCATCTTGATGGTAAGCGCAGCCGCTAAACCAGCGAGAGAGACGACGAGTGCCGACCAAATGAGATGACCTCGCTCTTGCGGTCGAGACAAACTCCGTGTGGCGCGAACCATCCAGCAGAACGCAATCACCGAAACAACCCAACCCGCGCCAAACGCAATTTTCCATGAAAGCGTTTCACTGTTCCAACACGCCCCCACCGCGATAAGAGTCGTAAACCCTAAGCCGAGCAAAGCGCCGACGCGGTGATTGTTCATTTGCGTTCTCGTCATTACACAGTCTCCGGACGCTTCTCCAGTTCGCCCCAAGCGATCCAGCCCTTTTCAACCCATTGGCAAAACTCTTTTCCGCTACGTGCGAACTTGTCGCCGACGAAGCCGGTACGAAGTTGACGTTCATTCACACGCCCGCCCATTTGAAACTCTTGATTCTCCGATTCTTCGGCAAGGTGCCACAACGCAGGATTGACCGACAGGTAAAGATAGGGCGGCCAAGACGTGTTCTTCCTCCGCTCACCCCAGAGCCAGTAGCCGAGCGCCTGTCCGGTGTTCGCGCCGGTCTGCCCATTTCCGAGTTGCTCGAAGCACTCCGTGAGTGCAGTTGGGAACGACTGTCCAATGAACTGGAGATCGATCAAGACCAAGCCGATCTTCTTGCGTTCGCCCGGGTCGCTCAGCAAACTATGGGCCTCCCGCAAATGCGTCTTCAAGTCCGTAGTAATACCTTCTTTCCTGAACTCTTCACGGATAAACAGCACCGTCTCTGGGTCGTCGTCGACCAGCAGGATGCTGCGTTCGTTGAGGCCCTCTTTCAGCGCTGTCAATCTATCCGACATGGGTTTAGTCCTTTATGTCTTGGTTCGTTGTTTGTTCAGGCGCGAGCGGCCATGTGAAGCGAACCGTTGCGTGCCCATTCTCATCAGAATGCGCTTCGTTCTTGAGTTCCAACTGTCCGCCCTGTTCCTCGATCAGGGCTTTGGCGAGCATCAGCCCCAGATGGACGCGCAATGAGCGCCCGCCGAGATCGAGCCGCTCGTTCGGCGCACGGAAATCAAATTCTTCAATGGCCTTGCTAAACGCACCACCACTGCATACCTCGACCGCTATCCGGCCTCCTGCCCGGCAAAAACCAAGCGTAATGTCATGTTTAGGCTCACCGTAGTGATACGCATTGTCGAGCAAAATACGAAGAACGCGAATCAGGCGTAAAGGCGCTATCACAGAAGGGGGGGCTGTGGCATCCGCCCAATCATGATTTAACTGGAACGGTTTCTCTCCCAACCAACGCTTTTCACGGTAGCGAGCGTAGCGCTCGATCGAAACAAACCAACCACCGCCCTGCTCCACCGTGCGCTCGTACAAAAACTGGTGTGTCTTGTTGTCGCGCTTACCGATCTCTTCGAGGACGAGGTTCGATAAATCGCGTAAGTCTTCAATGTTGTACAGCGTATCGACAACCCGATCCTTGATGGCACCCGAAATATCGTCGGCATCGATGAGCGAATTTAACGCCCGGTATGGCTCGGCGATGCCAGCGCGTATCTCGTGCATGATCGCCGCGTCCCACGTATCAGCCGATTCGCGGTTAGCGTCGAGTTCAAAGTACGGGTGTGCCGTGTCAACAAGAGCTTCCAAGTTGTGTATGCGGCGAGCTGAAAAGTAATAGGCTTGCGAATGCCGTTCGACAAGCACGCCAAGCAGCGCCCCGCCTTTTGAGAGAACCGGCAAGGCAACCGTCGTGACGATGGATTGCCGTTCCCACTCATAGAGATCTTGCGCCTCTTTTTCACTCGTATGCGGCAACGCTCGCCAATCGTCGATTTGAATGCGTAGATCGTCTTTCAAATCGTGCCAGTTGGGCACTACCATTAATTTTTTGCTCCGCGCACAACACGACATCGCGAAACGACCTTCGATCGGAAATTGCTTTCCAATCAGTTTGTCGCTGGTATCGACCGTAACCTTCAAGGATTTAGTTGGCGCGTAATAGCGTGCAAAAAGCACGGAGCATTTGCCCGATAAAGCCGATGCAAGCTCGCCAACATCCGCCGCCCTTTCAACCAGTGCTAACTCTCTATCTAACCGTGTTTCCGCCACGGAAAGCGATGTCCGAAGCGATCGGCAATAGACACTCTGTTTACCATCTTCCTCGTTTTTCTTGTCCTTGCGTCGTTGGCGAATAGTGTTGAGTAAACCCAGCAGCAACGCTTCGACTACGCGCACACGCTCCTTGATCGCGTCAATTTCTTCCTCTGCATTTTTCGCCAATGAATCGGCCACCGTCCCTTGTGTCGTCCCCGCATTGGGTTGGCGATCAAAGATCATCCATCCGAGCAAATCATCAAAATTGCGCACTTCCTTCGCTTTCTTGTGCGCACCCGAGGCATAGATCGGGATTTCAAGCCACGCACACGCCGATGAAATTCCGACTAGGCGGCTCCAAAAAACTATGTCCTTATCCTCTGCACTCGCTTTATCTTCCGTCCGGGCGAGGTAAATCAATGGGTTGTCCGTTTTTCCTGTTACCCGTTCAAGCCACTTGTCCGCGCGTACTCTCAGCTCGCCCCGCAAATACTGCGATTGCGGCAAGACCTCTTTGGCGGCTTGGCGCTGGCCGTCCACCTCAAGCGGGTGATTGGCGTGGGTCAAGTAAAGTCGTGTTGTTTTGCCTTCGTCGGGAAGCACATCGATTTCGTAATAGCGCCCACGATTAAAGCCCATCTCGGCCATCAGTCGGAATATATCTTCGATCGGATCGTCGGGTGTCGGTGGTGCCCAGCCCTCCGGGCGGGGGATCGCCCACTGCGTGAGGCGTTCAGGATAGCCCTGACTATTGGTGAGCAATTCTGGTAGCGTCAATACGAGGAACCAGTCTATTGTTCTAGGCTCCCACGGCAAACGCCCCCGATGCGGTGTGGTGAACTCGCTCCGCTTCTTGAGTTTGTCGAGTTCCTCTTGCGTAAAGTCTATAACGGGCCAGGTGTCAGGAAGCGCATGCAATCCCTGCTTGTCGCGATAACGT
>CAIWVX010000247.1 GCA_903916205.1 uncultured beta proteobacterium | reverse complement strand
GACGAGTTTTTCCGCACCGGGGTTTACCGTCCGCGTGGCACCGCAGAAACGCGGGCGACCTCAAGCCCGTCGATGGATATTTCCAAAGCCTCTAATTTTGAGCGTTTTGTTTTTGATTTAGTCGAACGTGATCCGGCGAAAGTTCGCCAACTGTGGACGACGATTGATGCCGGTGGGAGTTTCGATCTGTCGGGTACGGCTTATTTCGCCGATCTGCCAAAGTTCGGTTTTGTTTCGGGCAAAAGCAGTCATGCCGATCGTCTGAAAACGATTCGTCAGACCTATGAGAAATACGCGGTGATCGTCGATACGCATACCGCCGATGGGCTTAAACTGGCGCAGGAAAAACGCTCGCCGAAGCGGTCGATTCTGGCCCTTGAAACGGCCTTGCCCGCCAAGTTTGAAGAGACGATCATTGAGGCGCTTGGAGTCAAACCTGAGCGTCCGCCCGCCATGCAAGGCATTGAAAGCTTGCCGCAACGGGTCGAAGTCATTGAGGTTGATGTAATGGCGGTTAAGCGATTCATCGAACAGCACGCCCAATGAACCCGTCTGGATGCTTTTGGCTGTTGGCCTAAACCATGCGTATCAAAAACGCTCGTTTTCGCGGAGATACCGCCATTGCCCCGGCGGCAGTTTGCCGAGCGAAACGCTGCCGATGCGGATGCGTTTGATGCTGATGACGCGCAGACCAACCTGTTCGCACATGCGCTGAATTTGTTGCTTCTTACTTTCGTGCAGCACAAAGCGCAGTTGTTGCTCACTCTGCCACGAGACTTGAGCGCGTTTCAGTTTAACCCCATCCAGTTCGAGGCCATGATTGAGCCGCTTCATATCGGTCGGCGAAAGTTCGCCTTCAACGCACACCCGGTATTCTTTTTCCAGCCGCGTGTCGTCGCCGGTAATGCGTCGTGCGATGCGGCCTTCCTGAGTGAATACCAACATGCCGGTGGCCTCGGCATCCAGTTTTCCGACGTGTGCCAGCCCGCGTAAATGCGTGGCTTTGAAGCTTAGACGGCTATCGTCTTCACGCCAGCGATTTTCAGGGCGAATCAATTGCAAGGCATTTTCAGCGCCCTCTTCTTCCTCCGTAACGACGGTGCCAAGCGGCTTGTTGAACAGGAGGGTGACACTTTCTGTTTGATGTTTGCTGGCCTCTTCCTTGATCTCGACCTTGGCATTCGGGAGCACCCGTGTGCCAAGCGCGGTGACGACGAGTCCATCAACGCGAACCCAGCCGTTTTCAATCCATTCGTCCGCCTCGCGCCGCGAGCACTGTGTCATTTCGCTGAGACGTTTGGACAGTCGTGGCGGCTCATTGAGCGGGCGACGCTCGGCTTTAACTTCAGGTGATTGGGGCGTGGGCGAGGCTTCCCGGCGTGGCGCACGAACCGCTGTGCGCGGTGCTACGGCAACCGGCTCGGGCGTTGCCGCCGTGGCAACAACGGGGACGGGAACAGGTTCAGCGATTTGAGCTTTCGGCGGCGGTGCGGCGGCGTCACTGGGCCGACGAGTTGGCGGCAGGGCGCGTGGCCCCGTACTCCGAGCAATACCGCGTTTGGGATAGATCTTGGGCGCAGATGGCGGACGAACCTCGTGCGCCGGACGCGCTTCCCTCTGACGCTTGGTGTCTATAGTCGGGGTCGGAACGGACGGCGACGGGGGCGCGGGTTCACGTGGTATTTCAGATTTTAAGCGCGCTTCAACGCGTGCGGGCTCCGCTCTGTTGTAGGCGGTTGTCACCTCGGCGGCAACCCGTGCGGCTTTGGCCGCAACGGCGCGGTCACGTTGTGCAATCGACTGTTTGGCTACTTTGAAGCCGCCGCGAACCGGTTTGCGCGGCGAGCTCCGGGCATCGTCAGAGGCTTTTGCCGCAGGCCGCATGGCCGGAAGTTTGAGAGTAGCGCGTGTCATGGCGGATCGCTTTCCGAATCGACAGGTGAAGGTTAATGGGTATCGGCAAACTGGCCGGTGTCGAATGCGGGATCAGCGTATCGCGATATCGAACTTGAGGTGATGAATTACGCGCACATGCGGCGAATTTCGTTTTCCTTGATCGCCATTTCAACCTGCAACAGCACCGCATCAACGTCGGCCAAGCTTTCATCGACAACGATCTGGCCGGTCAAAGGAAGCTCGGGGGTTAATAAACCACTCTCATAATGCGCCCAGATTTCCTTGCCAAACTGGGTGTCTTTGAGCGCCGGGGCGAAGGCGCTGAAGTAAGTTCGCAGATGATGAAGATAATGATTAAATTGAAACTGAAAGGGCACTTGATAGATAAAAGCCGCCTACTTAAACTTATTTTAGCTCTTTAATCGTTGATAAGAGAACAAATAATTTTGGTGAATCTCATACCGATTTGCAATAATTAAAAGTTGCTGATTAGAGAAGCATTCTTCACCAAAAAAGTATAGCTCAAATGAACTAGAAAATTATAATGAGCAACAGTGCTGGATTTCAAGTATAGAAAAGCAGCATTCTTCAAGGTTGGAAGAGAGATCAAGTTCACAATAAAGGAGATGTATTGTTCCAGATAAAAGAAAGCTATGAAGGAATTAATGGAAGTGCAGCTATATCTTCAGATGATATTGAGTCAAACCAAATGAGAAATCCAATTCAAAAAATGAATAATAAAATCAGAGAAATGGATTCTGCATCTCAAAATGAAAAAAACGTAGGAAAAAATACAATATCAGGAAATTTAGGAGTTCTTCACGTGCACCCCACGCAACCAAACAAACTTATAACAGCGTCAGGCGTCGTTATCAGCCGACCTAAATCAAAATAGCAACAAAAAAAGCACAAACAAGCATTACTTTCTCAGCAGCTAAAAGATCAAAATATTAGTAATGGAGCAATAGCAAACAATTCTTAGTACTAGCAGCAAACTATTTCTTATCCTCACAGCAAATTTATGGAGCTTCGAAAACTTCAAAGTCAGAACACTCGCTCTAACAAAGCCCTTGATATTCTAAAAAGTGTTAACCAGTAAGAAATTGTAAACTAGTAGCAGCAACTAATGATTAACAGCTTTAATTTCGGTCATAAGAAAGATATTATAGAAGAAAGATCAAAAACTATTGATAAGAATGAAATTGATGAAAAAAGTTCTGAAACTTTGATAGAAAAAAAACTACTTAAAGATTAAATTGAATATAATCACCAGGCAATTGGTTAGCTTAATTTTGTGGTTAATCCATAAAGTTAACAGCATACAAACGTCAAAAAGGCAAGCATAAATAAAAAGCAGTCTGCAATTAAAAATTACGGAGAAATAGCAAATGAATTATTGAATAACAATCAGTTAAGAGGTAATATTAATCAAAATAATACCAAAAACTCTGATTAAAGTCAATTATTTTAAAAAATGAGTTAAAGTAAG
>CAIWVX010000246.1 GCA_903916205.1 uncultured beta proteobacterium | reverse complement strand
CCACATTTCCTTGGCGGCGCTCTGACGATTAATGACCATTTTGCTCCCGTCGGCAAACTCAATTTCAAGCACCCCAGCACTGGCCAAGAAAAAATCAAGATCGGCCCCGCTGTCTTCTAAGCCCTGCTCAATCTGCGCCAAAACGGCATCAGTCAGGGCGGTGAATTCACTCTCATTCATCCTGTGCTACCATCCTCATTTTGGGTTAATCCAATGCGCTGGCTACTCACATTTTCTGTTTTGTTTATCACATTGACCCCGCTCGGTGCCTGCGGTACTCGCGGTCCGCTTTATCTTCCGTCGCCACCCGCAAAACCACCCGCACCGCCCGTACAAATTATTTCAAATCCGCCATCTTCAACACTTCCAGCCCATCCTAACACGACAAAAGAGCACGACTGATGACACCTTTCGCCCTTAAAAACGGTCAGCTTTGCGCCGAAGCTGTTACCTTCTCCGATATCGCCGAGCGTTTCGGAACGCCTTGTTACGTGTACTCGCGTGCCGCACTTGAAGCCGCGCTTGATGAATTCCATCAAGAGTTAATCGGCGTTGATTCCCTCGTATGTTACGCCGTCAAAGCCAATTCTAATCTCGCCGTACTTAACGTTTTTGCTCAACGCGGCGCGGGATTTGACATTGTGTCCACCGGCGAACTAAAACGCGCTCTCGCCGCTGGAGCGACGCCGAAAAAAATCGTTTTCTCCGGCGTCGGCAAATCAAAGAGCGAAATGGAGTTTGCACTAAGCGTCGGAATCCTTTGCTTCAATGTCGAATCAGCGCCGGAACTGGATCGCCTCAACGAAGTAGCCGCGCATCTCGGAAAAAAGGCACCGATCAGTCTACGCGTTAACCCCAATGTTGATGCAAAAACCCATCCCTATATTTCGACCGGACTCAAGGAAAACAAGTTTGGCGTGGCTTATGAAGACGCACTGAAACTCTATCAACACGCAGCCAGCTTGCCCAACTTGGAAATAGTCGGAATTGACTGCCACATTGGCTCGCAACTGCTTGACCCTGCGCCTTTCGCCGAGGCACTCGACAAGATTTTGCTCTTGATCGACCAACTCGCGGCCAAAGGGATTCACCTGCATCATATCGACCTAGGTGGCGGCTTAGGGATCCAATACAAAGACGAACAAGCCCCCACGGTTAAATCTTACCTTCAGCCCCTGCTGAAAAAACTCAAAGATCGCTCACTCAAGATTCTGCTTGAACCGGGCCGTCGCTTGGTGGGTAATGCGGGCGTATTACTGACCCAAGTGGAGTATCTCAAACCGGGTGAAGTCAAAAACTTTGCCGTCATTGACGCCGCCATGAATGATCTTGCCCGCCCGTCTCTTTACGACGCTTGGCACAACATCGTTCCGGTCGTGCCGCGTAGCGGAAAATCGATAAACTGGGAAGTCGTTGGCCCAATTTGTGAATCGGGTGACTTTCTCGGCCATGATCGACCCTTATCCATTGAGCCCGGCGACCTGCTGGCGATCATGTCAGTAGGCGCCTACGGCATGGCCATGAGCTCAAATTACAACACCCGCCCCCGTGCGGCAGAAGTCATGGTGGATCAGTCGCAAGTTTTTCTGGTTCGACGGCGTGAAACGGTTGAAGATCTATTAGCCCTTGAATGCCTGCTGCCGTGAAACGCCGTGGTGCGGTTCTGCTGCTGATCTGCCTTGCGGCGTGCTCCGACGGCAACAGCAACAAAAAAACCGAACCGCCCTCCGTCCCCGTCACCACCGCCAAGGCCACCGAGAGCGATATTCCCGTCACATTGCAGGTGGTTGGGCGTGCTGAAGCCTATGAAAGCGTCGTCCTTAAAGCACGCGTCGATGGACAAGTTGCGGCGGTGCTTTTTACCGAAGGGCAGCACGTCAATCGCGGCGAGGTGCTGATTCAGCTTGATCCGACCGATTTTGCCACCCGATTACAACAAGCCGCCGCCAGCAAGGCGCGTGATGAAGCCCTCATGGCTAAAGCTCACCTTGATACCACCCGCTACGCCACGCTCAGAGAACGGAAATTCGTCTCTGATGAAAAAGTCAATGACATCCGTACCAGCGAAGCGGCGGCCTCGGCCAACTTACGTGCCAGCAAAGCCGCCGAAGAAGTCGCCCGTTTGCAACTTTCTTACGCCACGATTCGTGCGCCGTTTAGCGGCATAGTCGGAGCGCGGCTGGTTTTTCCTGGCTCTTCGATCAAGGCCAACGACACCACTCTGGCCGTCGTCAACCGCATTCAGCCTTTGCTGGTTAGTTTCTCGATACCGGAAAAACACCTGCCGCGATTGCGTGAATCCATGCAATCCGGCCCGATGAAAGTGAACCTCAACCTTCCCGGTGACGCCACACAACGCTTTGACGCTGACGTCAGCTTCTTAGACAACGCCGTAGACCCAACAACCGGCACCATCCTCATGAAGGCGACGTTACCCAACAAGGATGAAAAACTAAGCTCCGGGCAATTTCTTAACGTCGCCCTGACGCTTAACACCCTGACCCAAGCCGTAACCGTGCCCAATGAAGCAATTCAGCAGGGGTCAGAGGGGCACTTTGTTTTCGTTGTCAAGGAAGACCAACGTGTTGAATGGCGAAAAATTGAAAAAGCGGCATCGCACGCCGGAATGACGGCGATCAAAAGTGGCTTGCAGATCAATGAGATTGTCGTTACCGATGGACAGTTGCGCTTAGCATCAGGCGTAAAAATCAAGGCTCGTGAAACGACAACGCCCTCAATCACCCAATAGGGCCACGCCATGAACTTGCCCGAACTCTGTATTCGTCGCCCGGTGATGACCACGCTGGTGATGGCGGCGTTCGTTATTTTTGGCCTCATCGCCTACCGCGCTCTGCCGGTTTCCGAACTTCCCAGCGTTGATTTCCCGACTATTCTGGTGACGGCCAACCTGCCTGGAGCCTCACCGGAAACTATGGCAGCGGCGGTTGCCACGCCACTCGAAGGCCAATTCTCGACCATTGCCGGTCTTGATTCAATGACCTCGACCAGCGCCCAAGGCACCACCCTGATCACCCTGCAATTTTCGCTTGATAAAAATATCGATGCAGCGGCCCAGGATGTTCAATCTTCGATTGCCGCCGCCCAGCGCAAATTGCCAACCAGTATGCTGATACCGCCGTCGTTTCGCAAAGTCAATCCAGCCGACGCGGCTATTTTTTACATTGCGCTGTCCTCTCCCGTTTTGCCCTTGCCACTGGTCAATGAATACGCTGAAACGCAGCTTGCCCAGCGCATTTCAACCATCAGTGGCGTCGCCCTAGTACAAGTTTTCGGATCGCAAAAATTTGCCGTGCGAATTCGCACTAACCCCGATCAACTGGCGGCGCGGGGTATGGGCATCGACGAACTCCAACAAGCGGTAGCTCAAGCCAATGTTAACCAACCGGTCGGTCTGATTGATGGCACCCGACAAGCTTTTGCCATCAAAGACAACGGCCAGTTAAGCACGGCAGCGGCCTACCGTCCGCTGATTGTCGCTTGGCGTAACGGTGCGCCGATCCGGCTGGAGGAAGTCGCCACGCCGATTGACAGCGTTGAAAATAACCGCCTAGCGGCATGGAACGTTGACAAACGCGCTATCGTTTTGGCGATTTTCCGCCAACCCGGTGCCAACACCATCGACACCGTCAATGCCATTAAACGCATCCTGCCGAGTTTTCAGTCCAAGTTGCCCGAAGCCATTTCGATGTCCACGCTTTACGATCGGAGCATCAGCATCAGCGAGGCCATCGAGGACGTGCAGTTCACGCTGGTGCTGGCGGGTTTCTTGGTCATTTTGGTCATCCTGCTTTTTTTACGTAACTTATCGGCCACCGCCATCCCCGCGCTGGCTTTGCCCATTTCGGTCATCGGTACGTTTGCCGTGATGTATGCCCTCAATTACAGCCTCGACAACCTCTCGCTGCTGGCCTTAACCCTTTCGGTGGGCTTCGTGGTCGATGACGCTATTGTCATGCTGGAGAACATTGTCCGACACATCGAACGCGGTGAAACACCGCTTGAAGCGGCGCTCAAAGGCTCACGCGAGATCGGCTTCACCATTATCTCGATGACGATTTCACTGATCGCCGTGTTTATCCCCGTCCTTTTTATGAGCGGCATTGTCGGACGGCTACTCCATGAATTCGCCGTCACCATCTGCGCCGCCATTCTTGTTTCCGGCATAGTGTCACTGACCCTGACGCCCATGCTTTGCAGCCGCTATCTGAAGCATTCCAATACCAAAGGGCATGGCCGTATTTTCCAAGCCTTTGAGCGGTTTTTTACGGCGCTTCTCGCCCACTACGAAAAAACGCTGAACCAGGCCATGAAGCATCCCCAGAAAGTGCTTATGGGATTCATCGCGACACTCCTGCTTTCCGGCCTATTTTTCAGCCTGGTGCCGAAGGATTTCATCCCGAGCGGCGACAGCGGACAGATCATTGCCACGACCGAAGGCGCGCAGGACATCTCCTTCGCGTCGATGGTTGAACACCAGCGGGCGGTGGCCGCTATCATCGCTGAAGACCCCAATATCCGCACGTTTATGTCCAGCGTTGGAGCCACCAATTCGCGTCCGACCGTCAATACCGGTCAAATCTCAATGATGCTCAAGCCACGCGACGAGCGAAAACTCTCGCCGGACGAAATCATCCAGCAATTGCGCCCCAAACTGGCAAACCTTCCTGGAATCAAGGTTTACATGCAAAACCCTCCGGTTATCCGCATTGGCGGACAGGTCACTTCAGCCCAGTACCAATACACGCTGCAAAGCACCGATCTCGCAGAACTCTATCAATGGACGGAGACCCTGCTCGACAAAATTCGCCAGTTGCCCGGCTTTATCGACGTTGCCAGCAACCTCAGCAATCGGAGCCCGGTGCTTTCGCTTGAAATCAACCGGGATAAAATAGCCACCTTGGGTTTAAGTTTCGGCCAAGTCGAAGACGCACTGCAAAGCGCGTTCAGCGCCCGCCAAATTTCTACTATTTACGGCACCGCCAACCAATACCAAGTCATTCTTGAAGTATCCCCGGAGTTCCAGCTTGACCCGTCGATGCTTTCGCGCATTTACATTCGCGCGACTAACGGCAAACTGATCCCGCTTGATACCGTAAGTCGCGTCAGCCAATCGACTCAGGCATTGACCATCAACCACCAAGGACAACTCCCCTCGGTAACCCTGTCATTCAATCTTTTGCCGGGAGTTTCGCTCGGCGATGCGGTCAATCACATCAAAGCACTCGAACGTGAAATGCACCTACCGGCGTCGTTGAATACCCGTTTACAAGGCACGGCACAGGCGTTTCAAGCTTCACTGCAAGGGCTAGGCATTCTGCTTTTGATCGCCATTTTGGTGGTGTACCTCGTGCTTGGCATCCTTTACGAAAGCTTCATCCACCCGTTGACCATTCTTTCCGGCCTGCCTTCCGCCGCACTGGGGGCGTTGCTCACGCTATTTATATTTCGCGTCGACCTCAGCCTCTACGCGTTTGTCGGCATCATCATGCTCATCGGCATCGTCAAGAAAAATGCCATCATGATGATCGACTTTGCCTTGGACAAACAACGCCGGGAAAACCTTCCGGCCTATGACGCCATCTACCAAGCCTGCCTGATCCGCTTTCGCCCGATCATGATGACCAGCATGGCCGCACTGGTCGGCACCTTGCCGATAGCCTTGGGACTCGGCGCCGGTGCCGAAGTCCGCCGACCGCTTGGGCTGGCCGTTGTTGGCGGACTATTGCTTTCACAATTTCTCACGCTTTATCTAACGCCGGTGATCTACCTCTATCTCGACCGTTTTTCCCGAAAAGAAGAAGCGGCTCATCGGCGCATAGAAACAAAATCTCTTTGACCCCTTGCCATGCCCTTATGAAAACCTCTGAAAAACCCCCGCTAAGCTCTTTGCGCATCGACAAATGGTTATGGGCGGCACGCTTCTACAAAACACGTTCACTGGCCACCGAAGCCATCCACGCCGGGCACGTCAAATTAAATGGCAACACCGTCAAACCGGCACGCGAAGTCCGCCCCGGCGACACGCTTAACCTCTCAATCAGTCACGTCAACTGGACGATTCTCGTGCGCCAACTGAACGCACAACGTCGACCAGCCCCAGAAGCCCAGAAACTCTACGAAGAAACGCCCGAAAGCAGCGCCCACCGGGCGGCCATCAAAGAAGCTCATCGACTCGCCCCCACGCCAGGAAGCGATCTACGCGGACGCCCAACCAAGAAAGACCGACGTCAAATTAGAGGATTCAACGAGGGGTTCTGACGTAAAGCGGCTCCCCCCCGCGACAGCAACGCCTTCACACTCATCCCGTTCAACACCGAGACGCAGGTTTCCCAGTCGGCCTCTTCTACCTTACTGTACTTCGCATCGAACGGATTTCTGGTGACCGTTGTCCGGTCGATACGCTGATTCGCGGCTTGCTCAGGCGCTTGTTTAATCCACGCTTTCGAGTACGGGAGATCGTTGCGCGTGGGTAGACTCAAAGCGACGGCAAGGGCGCAAGGTGGAGAAAGTTCAGGTCGGCAAAGCGCTTGAAATCGCTGTCAAAAGAAACCAATCGACACCCGCTAGTCATGGCAAAAGCAGCAAGGTAAGCATCCGTCCAGAGGCGCTGGGGCATAGCCTCTGACAGAGTCAGTGCGGCAAATTGCGCCTCGATTTGCACGGGTTCAGCGAGAAAGCACACCTCGGGGGCGGCCAGATATTGACGGTAAATACGCCAAGCCTCCTCATTGGAGAGCGTGCGACTGAGTACATTCGGCTGGGTACTCAAGCGCAATAAGCCAAGCATAGTGACACGGCAAAAGGCCGCTTGCTGATCGAGCTGCTCATTCCAATACTGGCGAGCGGTGCTGTGGTGAACGTGATTCTCGTCCACCAAGGCCAGCCAGACGTTGATGTCAAGAAGATCAATCATTGAGGCGGAGTCGATTGATTCAAAACGCTGTGGTACTCAACCGTGTCTTCTTCATCTAAGAGGGCATAAAGTTCGGCATTGGTGAGTGCAGGCCTCATTGGTATGTTCGGGTCGCGCACAATAGCCACCGGCAAGGGGCTGCGCGGAGCGGCTTGATCTGGCTGCGCCGCGCTAGCCGCTAGCCCACGCTCGATGAACTGAGCCACCAATTCTTTGAGCTTGAAACCGCGTAACGCGGCCTGCGCTTTGAGTTGACGAAAGGTTTCGTCGGGTAAGTCGAGTGTGGTTCTCATCGCTTTCAATCCTCAAACAAAGGTGTTTTTATATAAAAGCATTTTTACATCAATTCTTAAGTTAAATCAAGCCGATGGGTTGAGTAAACCTCAAAGGTCTTCACTACACCGCACCGTAACAGGCTCCAAGGCAATAGAACCTTCAGCAAGTGTTGAAAGACCCCTATGAGAACGGATTGTCGGCGATGGCGGCACGCAGCGCCTTGCACCAGTCTAAACGCGCAAGAATCATTGGGCGATGCCCGCACCAGAATTAACGGCTTGCCCCCACCATTTTCCCAGTCCGGTCAGAGTTTGGCGGTTGGTTGCTCTGCACCATCGGCCACCGAAACGATCATCGCACACGGCTGAACGTGACGGCTTACCAAAGTGGGCCTCCCTTTTTAAGCCGCAGCTACGAGCGCGGAAAAGCTGACTTTAGCTTCACGAATTTGCACGGTTTCCATGACGAATCCTCCTGTGACTACGGGTGGTCATTTTCGGTTTTGGGTGCGCTTAGCCTTACAGCACAAGCGAAGATGCGAATAAGTACTTATTCGCAGGAGTTATGCATTGAGATTGTCTTGGATTTTATTAACCAATGCAGGACAATTGCAGAGATGCGAATAATTCTCCGGACAATATCGAGCAACTCACCAGCAATCCGAATTCCACTCAAATTCGAAGAAAATAAAGCACCCCGTAGCAAGCCATGGGGAATTGAATCCGCAGAGATTAGAAATCGAGAATTGTTGTAATGCCCAAAACACAACTAAAGAAGCTGGTAATTGAAAAATTCCGTGCGCTAAATAATGTGGAAGTCGAATTTGGCGACCACATCACCGTCGTATGCGGTAAAAACGGTACCTCCAAGTCGTCCATTCTCGGTATTGCCGCGCAAATTTTCAGCTTTGAAAGAAACTACGCCAAAGATGAGGCGCTTTCATTTCGGCAAATTGCTGATGGTTCATTCAAGTCCCAGTACAGTGAGCATTTCAGAATCTCGGAAAAATTTGATGTTCCCGGTTCCATGACGGTCAACATCGAACTGCATGATGGGTATACCGATAATGCGGCGACGGCAAAGTTAGAGCTGATGAAACGAGGAAATTCGCCTAGGCCTGTTGTCAGAAACAACAGCACGGCAACTGGCAATTCGAGCAGAAATTTTACACACCCTGTCATCTTCCTGAGTTTAAAGCGTCTTTTCCCGATCGCTGCTAGAGACTACGAAGTCAGTGACTTTGATTACTTAAAAAAGCACAAACAGGAATTCATCAAGCTCACCAATGAGCTACTCAATCGTAGCGCTTCTCATGCGACGGGCACGAATGGAACGCTCAGTTCAGCCGTGGCGCACGGCGAAAACTACAATCACGAGTCTGTTTCTGCTGGTGAGGATAATGCGGGCCAGATCATTTTGGCGCTGATGTCTTTCAGAAAATTAAAAGAAGAGTATCCCGATTATAAAGGTGGGTTACTGTTGATAGATGAGGCCGATGCGGGTTTGTTTCCTACTGCGCAGGTGAATCTGTTGAAGATGCTTGACCGCGAATGCAAGAATCTCAACCTCCAGATTGTCATGACATCACACTCGCCTGTCTTGATCGAATATGCGTTCGAGCAGAGCCAGCAGTTCAGAAGAAGATGCAAGACGGTTTACTTGAGTAACACCTACGGTAATGTTCAGGTGATGCAGGATTGGTCTTGGGCACAAATCAGTGCGGACATCAACACGAAAACCATTGTCGCTGCTTCTGGGACAACTTTACCGAGCATCAATGTCTATTTCGAGGATAAAGAGGCGGCAGATTTCTTCGCTGCCTTAATGAGCAGACAGCCAATAAAGAAGTTCACGAATCCCATGCAAGGGATAACTCTTGGCTGCTCCAACTACTTGCAGTTGATTCAGAAGAAGATTCCTGAATTTGCCCAAAAAAGCATTGTCTGTCTGGATGCGGATCAGGCGGAACCGATCAAGGGAAAGAACTTCAAAACAGTTGTTCTGTTGCCCGGAATTTTGCCGCCCGACCAGTTGGTCTTTGAGTACCTGTACAACCTTCCCGCCGACCACGAGTTTTGGAAGAACGATATGCAGTTCACACGGAATGTATTCACCAATGCAGCCCGTGAAGTGATAAACGAGTTCGAAATCAACGGAGACGCTGCTAATGTGAGGGAGCGGATCGCTACATATCAGGGAGACAATAAACCACGGGAGGTTTTCAAGCGCTTTTACAAGGGCGAGGACTTTCAAAAATTAGTTTCCTCTGGCGCGAAGCCATACAATCCTTGGAAACATTGGGTCGAAAACAATCCGGTAGCCAGCAATGATTTCTTGGAGAAATTCAAGAGCACTATCCAAGGCGTGATGAAAAATGGCTATGCCGTTGATGTGGCCAAACTGGCTGCGCTGGAAATAAAATTGAAGAAGGTTTCGTGATGTTCTCAAACAGACTGTATAGCCCCTTGCGCTACCCTGGTGGAAAGGCACCATTCGCTCCATTCATTGCAAAGGTGATGGAGGGGGACGGGGTTACAGGCGGCCATTATTTAGAACCGTATGCGGGAGGGGCTGGTGTTGCGCTGGATTTGCTTTTCCATGGTCATGCCAGTCATATCCACATCAACGACGCTGATCCTGCGATTTACGCTTTCTGGATTGCCGTAACCCAGCATTCCCGAGCAATCCTGAAGTTGCTTGAATCCACGCCCATCACCATCGCAGAGTGGTTCAAGTGGCGGTCGGTTCTCCGAAATGAGCGCAAAGCCAGTTTGGTTGAAAAGGGCTTTGCAACCTTGTTTATGAACCGGACGAATCGCTCCGGGATTCTCAAGGCGGGTGTTATCGGCGGCAAGAATCAGAATGGCGATTACAAATTGGATGCACGATTCAAGAAAGATGTTGTGGCTGCGCGTATCTTGGAGATAGCCAAGCGTGCGGACGATATTTCTGTGTATTGCGAGGACTCATTACATCTCTTAAATCGGTGCTCGGAGTTCTTGCCGAAGCAATCTTTGATCTATCTTGACCCGCCTTATTACGTCAAAGGCAAGGGCCTGTATCGAAACTACTACCAGCATGATGACCACGTTGCCATTGCAAAAACAATTCAGAATAAAAAATTCAAGTGGTCCTGGGTGGTATCTTATGACAATACCGAAGAGATTTGTGCCATGTATCAGCTAAGCAAGTCGCTGAGTTATGGCTTGAATTACACGGCGCAACGTCGCTATGTGGGAAGTGAAGTAATGTTTTTCAGCCAGAAACTTGTTATTCCCGACGAGATCATTCCGCACACAAAGACTGTTGCCTGACAGTCCATTGAACTCCAACAACACCGGATGTTCAAAGCAAACTCCCCGCCCCTAAAACAAGGCTTGTTTTCATGTTTCGCACACTCAATTCACCCGGCCTTTGGGCTGTTACGCTGTCCGCTGCGGGAATTCTGATGGTAACGATGGGAGCCCGCCAGTCACTCGGGCTTTTTCTTGCGCCGCTCAATACCAGCACCGGCTTGGGTATTGCCTCGATCAGTTTGGCGATGGCCGTCGGGCAGTTTATGTGGGGGGCGGTACAACCGATTGCGGGGGCGGTAGCTGATCGCTACGGGCCGGGGCGAGTTTTGCTTGGCGGATTGGTATTGCTGGCGCTCGGCAGTGCGCTTACTCCGTTTATGGACAGCACCTGGGGGCTTATTTTTTCTCTCGGTCTGCTCTCGGCCATCGGCTCGGGGGCGGGGAGTTTTTCGGTGCTGATCGGCGCGGCAACCAACCGACTTCCTCTTGAAGCACGCGGTGCGGCTTCGGGAATCATCAATGCGGGCGGTTCGTTCGGGCAGTTCATCTTTGCCCCCATCCTGCAAAAACTGATTCAAGTCACGGGTTGGATGGGGGCGATGTGGACGCTTGCCGCCATGACCCTTGCCGCATTGCCTTTGGTGCGGATTGTGGCGCGACCGATCAAGCACGTTAACAAAACAGTCGCCGAAAACGAACCGGGGCTAGGGCGCAGTGTGCAAAATGCGCTGGCCGACCCGAGCTATTTATTGCTGCACGCGGGCTTTTTTACCTGCGGTTTCCACATTGCCTTCCTCGTCACGCACTTGCCGGGCGAAGTCAATTTATGCGGTCTCCCCCCTGCGGTGGCCAGTTGGTCGCTGGCTATTATTGGTGCCGCCAATATCTTAGGAAGTCTTTACGCGGGTTCTTGCGTTGCTCGCTATCGCTCTAAATACGTGCTGTTCTGGATGTACGCCACGCGTGCCGTGATGATCCTGCTGTATCTCGTTTCACCAAGAACCGATCTGACTTTTTATATTTTTGCGGCGGGTCTCGGTTTTACTTGGCTAGCCACCGTACCGCCAACAGCGGCGATTGTCGCCAAACTGTTCGGTGTCCGCTACCTGGGAACGCTCTTTGGCCTGACCCTGCTCTCGCACCAAATCGGCGGCTTTCTCGGTGCCTGGCTGGGAGGGCTTTCAATTACGCGATTTGGCGACTATGCGTGGATGTGGTACGCCGACATCGTGCTATCGGGCTTGGCGGCACTCGTCAATCTACCGATCCGTGAAGCACCGATTCTTAAGCACGCACTGAAAGCGAGTTAACCCGTGAAACCCTTTCGATCTGAGTTTGTTGCCTTACGCGAAAGACGTTATCACGTCCGAATTTGGGGTGATGACACGTCACCAACGATTTTTTTTCTGCATGGCTGGGGCGATGTCGGTGCCTCGTTTCAGTTTGTCGTCGATGCCATGAAGGGCCATTGGCGCATTATTGCGCCCGACTGGCGAGGCTTCGGCCAATCGCAATGGAATGATGGGCCTTATTTTTTCCCCGATTACATCGCCGACCTTGACGCCCTGCTCGAACACTACTCGCCACAGGCTCCGGCGCAAATTGCCGGACACAGCTTGGGCGGTATCGTCGCGGGACTTTACGCCGGGATTCGGCCTGAGCGAGTTTGTCGCATCGCCAATATGGAGGGGTTTGTTTTGTGGACTTTCCCCCGGGAAGAAAATCCAGTGCGTTGCGAAAAATGGCTTCAACAGATTCGCGATAACAATTCAAGCTTTCGTCTCTACCACCATCGCCAAGACTTTGCGGCCCGGCTAATCATCAACAACCCCCGGCTGACCTTGGAACGAGCTAACTTTCTCGCAGAACATTCTGTACGTAAGACGGAGGGCGGATTTGTTTTTTCCGCCGATCCTAAGCATCGCTGGATCTCTCCATTGCTCTACCCAATGGAAGAAGCAAAATCCTGTTGGCGCAAAATAACGGCGTCCACACTTCTGATTTCCGGGCGCAACTCGTCAATCATTAAACGCTTAGCTGACAACCCTGAGGCGTATCGGGAGCGTATGGCCTGTTTTAGAGGGGCCAACGACCTTTGGCTTGATGACTGCGGCCACAACCTTCATCACGACCAACCGGACAAACTGGCATGGCACCTTGATTATTTTTTTGCAGCCACCTGAATCATTAGGCTAATTCGCCACACGGTCTCATCGAGGCCAGCGATTTTCCATAGAATTAAAAATCTATAAGTCGTATTCAAGACGTAAGAAAAGCCATTACTGTGTAGTATACTTTCGCAACCTAATAAACTGGATCGACGGAGATGCTGGAACTACTTTCTTCGCCACAGCAGTTCTGGATGCCCTTGGCGCAAATCATCGGAATCAACATTGTGCTATCCGGCGACAACGCTGTTGTCATAGCCCTTGCTTCCCGGTCATTACCCTTGTCGCAACAAAGAAAAGCCATCCTGTTCGGCTCTGGCGCGGCAATTATCATGCGAATCGTGCTGACGCTTACCGCCGTTGCGCTACTCGCCATGCCCTACCTCAAACTGATTGGTGCGGTTCTGCTGCTGTGGATTGGTGTTCAGTTGATCAATTCAGACGAAGGCGATGGAAACATAAACTCAAGTGACAATCTCGCCACCGCCATCAAGACCATCCTTATAGCTGACTTAGTCATGAGCCTCGACAACGTGATCGCCGTTGCCGCCGCCGCCAGAGGAAGTTTTCCGCTACTGATTATCGGCTTGGCGATCTCTATCCCGCTGGTCGTTTTTGGTGCCAGCATGTTGCTTAAGCTTATGGAGCGCTTCCCCATCATCATTACCATTGGTGCCGCCCTCCTAGGCTATGTTGGTGGTGAAATGGGGGTCACTGATCCGATCATCGTCGATTGGGTTGATCGCAATTTCCATGCCCTCCATGAAATTGTACCCCTCACCTGTGCGGCTCTTATTATTCTGCTCGGACGAATTCTAGCTGCAAAAAGATTGGCTTCGAAACACGCCCAAGAAGGTGAGCAGTAAACGCTAAGATGGCTGGTTACGTAACATGCGTTAAAGCGTCTTAGCCAGAGGCGCGTTTTTCTGAGCGCCCGTCCTTCGTCTGCCACCTTGCGCGAAGAAGTAAAATCTCAAAATGGAAATCCTGCTTGTCCTGACCAGTCTTCCCGATCAGAGTGACGCTAAAAATTTAGCCAAGGCACTGGTCGAAGAACGTCTCGCCGCTTGCGTCAACATTCTGCCGCCTTGTTGCTCAATCTATCGCTGGCACAATGTCGTCGAAACGGCCAGTGAAATTCCGCTGCTAATTAAAACCACCCAAGCCTGCTACCCGGCTCTGGAGGCCGCGATCCACGCCCGACACCCCTATCAAACGCCAGAGATCATTGCCCTGCCGATCAGTCAGGGATTACCCGACTATTTAGCTTGGATCGTGGCGGAAACACAGAACGACAGGACAGCCCCGTGATTCATCGACTCTGCATTTTCATGCTGCTCCTTTGCTCTGGCGTCTACGCCGCAGACTTGCTGCCCCCGGCGCAAGCTTTCAAACCCAGCGCCCGAGCCCTTGATGGACAAACGATTGAAGTCCGTTTCGAAATCGCCAAAGGCTATTATTTGTACCGTGACAAATTCCGTTTTAGCGTCGAACCCGCTCTTATCCAGCTCGAAACGCCCCTCTTGCCAAAGGGCAAGGAAAAAATGGACGAGAACTTGGGGCAAGTCGAAGTCTATTACCGCGAAGCGGTCATTCAACTGCCGGTCGAACGCAACCACTCCGGCCCTCTGGCACTGACGCTTACGCTCATCTCACAGGGATGTGCCGATGTCGGCGTTTGTTATCCGCCGCAAAAACAATCGCTCACTTTAGAACTACCCGATCCCGCGCAGCCGGCAACAACATCGCCCGAAGCGTCTGGTGACGAGTCCGCACGGATCGCCCATTTACTGAAAAATGCCGCTCTTTGGCAGGTGCTCATCAGCTTCTTCGGTTTCGGCCTGCTACTGGCGCTGACCCCTTGCATTTTTCCGATGCTGCCGATTCTCTCAGGAATCATCGTCGGTGCCGGACGCGAAGGCCACGGCGTCTCTCATTCGCGAGGTTTCGTCTTATCACTGGCCTATGTCCTTGGAATGTCAACGGTCTACGCGATAATCGGTGTGGCGGCCGGATTTACGGGAACCTTGCTCTCGTCTTCGTTGCAAAACCCTTGGGTACTCGGCAGTTTTGCCCTGATTTTTGTCATGCTATCGTTCTCAATGTTTGGTTTTTACGAGTTGCAACTGCCTACCTTCCTGCAAAGCAAAGTCTCAGAGGGCGTCTCGCACCTCAAAGGCGGCTCGCTACCGGGCGTCGCTTTAATGGGCGCGCTCTCGTCCTTAATCGTCGGGCCATGTGTAGCCGCACCACTCGCTGGTGCCTTGCTTTATATCGGACAAACCGGCAACGCACTACTCGGCGGCATGGCCTTATTCTGCCTAGCCTTAGGCATGGGACTGCCATTGCTGGTCATCGGATTCTCGGCCGGAACACTACTACCCAAATCTGGGCCGTGGATGGAAGCCGTCAAAAAAACCTTTGGTTTCATTCTACTGGCCACCGCCCACTGGATCGTATTGCCCTTCATTCCAATCCCCGTGCAAATGCTGGTGTGGGCCATTTTGCTCATCGTTCCCGCAGTGCTCCTACGCGCCATTGACCCGCTCCCCGCGCACGCCAAAAATAGCCTACGTTTCTGGAAAGCCATCGGTGTCGTCATGCTAATGGGTGGCGGAGCCATGCTGCTAGGGGCGTTCTCAGGAGGAACCGATCCGCTGCAACCCCTCTCTGGACTGCTGGGCGAGACCAAACCAAAGGCGAGCAAAGCCTTGCCCTTTGAGCGCATCCGCTCACTGGACGAACTAGAGGCGCGAATCAAAATCTCAGGCAAGCCCGTCATGCTCGACTTCTACGCAGACTGGTGCGTGTCATGCAAAGAAATGGAGCGCTTCACGTTTTCTGACCCACGCGTCAAGCAGGCACTCTCCGGCTGGACACTACTACAGGCCGATGTCACCGCGAATTCCGATGACGACAAGGCGCTGCTGGCACGTTTCAAACTTTTCGGCCCACCGGGAATTATCTTCTTTGACCAACGTGGAAAAGAAACGGAAGGCGTTCGCGTCGTCGGCTTTCAGAGCACCTCCGATTTTCTACGCACCCTCTCGTACAGTGGCCTTTGATTCTAAGCTTGGGCCATTGCAACAAACGTCAAAATCTACCGCAGAGACGCAGAGAGGTCGCCCTTTTTAAAAGAGGTGATTAGGTCGGCGGTATTCATCCCTAGCCGTCAATTCAACCGTCACCTCGAATTTTTCCATGATTAAACTTTGTTATTCCGATGGAGTGTAAGCGACAGAAATCGGTGTCAATCATTTTTTGAACAACAGCAGAACAACGGTGAAAAACTTGCTGATGGTAATTTGTCCGTCGCATAGAGGCTATTGATACACAACACATGGACGATAGTTATCTGATTTGCAGCAAAGACAAACTGCACCACTGTTAGATTTCGTGGGTTTTATGCCTTTCTCTGTACGCTAATCGCACTCGTACCAGTCTTTGCTGGCATTGACCATGCGCACAACCAGCAGCATGACCGGTACCTCGATCAAGACACCGACAACGGTCGCCAACGCCGCGCCTGACTCAAAGCCAAACAGGCTAATCGCTGCGGCGACGGCCAACTCAAAAAAGTTTGATGCGCCAATCAACGCTGACGGACAGGCGACCGAATGTTTTTCTCCGACTTTTTTGTTCAGCCAGTAGGCCAGTCCCGAGTTGAAAAAGACTTGGATCACTATGGGTACGGCAATCAGCGCGATGACTAGCGGCTGTTCAATAATAGCTCGGCCCTGAAAAGCGAAAAGCAAGACAAGTGTGGCCAGCAGCGCTGAAATTGACCAAGGAGCGATTTTCTCCATGACCGAATCAAATGTTTCCTGCCCGCCTTTGAGCAGCATTCGGCGCAACAACTGAGACAAAATCACCGGGATGACGATGTACAGCACGACCGAGGTAAACAGGGTATCCCAAGGCACGGTGATCGCGGATATACCGAGTATAAAAGCGACCAGTGGCGCGAAAGCGAAAATCATGATGGTATCGTTGAGTGCGA
This sequence comes from uncultured beta proteobacterium, assembly GCA_903916205.1. Lineage (GTDB taxonomy): Bacteria > Pseudomonadota > Gammaproteobacteria > Burkholderiales > Rhodocyclaceae > Propionivibrio. The sequence continues at coordinate 4,231 of CAIWVX010000246.1, read as the reverse complement.
CTTGCGAGAGCGTAAACAGTGGATCGCCGTTACACAGCCGACTCCAGACAAAGACCATCGCCGTGCACGGTGCTGCCGCCAACAAAATCAGCCCGGCGATGTAGCTGTCAATTTGGTCTGCCGGAAGATAGGGGGCAAAGAGTTGACGAATAAACAACCAACCGAGAAAAGCCATCGAGAACGGTTTGACTAGCCAGTTGATGAACAGGGTAACGCCGATGCCCCGCAGGTGCTGGCGTACCTCATGCAGAGCAGAAAAATCAATCTTGACCAGCATCGGAATGATCATGACCCAGATCAGCAAGCCGACCGGCAGATTGACCTGCGCGACCTCCATTTTACCAATCGTCTGGAATACGCCTGGCAAAAGCTGCCCAAGAACAATACCGGCGACGATACAAAGAAACACCCAGAGCGTGAGGTAACGCTCGAAGACACTCATCGGCGCGGGGGCCGCAATTTTTGTCTCAGTATTCATTGGCTGACCTCGTGAATCAGGCGTGCGGACGTAATCACCTCGGCACGCGATAACGATTTCAGGTCAAGCGCCAGAAAGGCCTTAATACGTTTTTCAAGCGCATTGAAGGCGATTTCAAAGGCGGCCTTTCGCGCTTCTAGCGGTTCAACATGCGCCGGATCGTCGATTCCCCAGTGCGCGGTGCTTGGATGCCCCGGCCAGATCGGGCAAGTTTCACCGGCGGCACTGGCACAAACCGTAAAAATATAATCGAGCTTGGGCGCTTCCGCTGCGGCAAACTCGTCCCATGATTTGCTGCGGACGTCAAACGGCAGCGCGATACCGTGCTTTTTAAGCGTCTCCAGCGCCAGCGGATTGACCTTGCCCGTGGGTTTGCTGCCTGCGGATAAGGCCCGAATACGGCCTTTCCCATGATGATTGAACAGCGCCTCGGCAAGAATCGAACGGGCAGAATTCCCGGTGCATAGAATCAACACCTTGATCAATTGTTCGTCAGTCACGACATTTCCTTTCGGCAAATAAATTTTAACGACTCAGGTTCTCAGCGAAAACCCCGTCATTTCGACGCTTTTTCACGCAGGCGGTAATGACGGAACGCGATCTGAGTAGTTACAGAAAATAATTAAAAAATCGGGGTTCTCTGCGCATCTGCGGCGGTTTTTTTGATGTTATCACAGACACAAAGACCAATCCGACGCTAGAAATAAAGCGAATTGCTTCGGACGTTTGCTCAATGCCACTTGTATGTTGATGTGCGGATGATCGATGGCGTGTTTTGTGGAGAAGAGGCCGGGTAATAGATACCGATTTCAGGATAATCAGACTAAATTAGTGTGATATTTTGCTTGACGATCATCACAAGGCTCAGCGATACTCTCGATATGTGGTTTGAATTTTTTCTTTCTTCTTCTGAAGGCAGTCAGAAAACAGTCAGTCACTACTGCATAAAAAATATTTTTAAGTGTTTTTGTTGTAGCCGTCTGATTAACAAGTCGCTGTACATGGCGGGGGCGCATAGCCCCTTTTAAATCGTTATAAAACTACACGCTACAATTTCTTAAAGGATGGATTAATCGTGAATAAAAAGAAATTACTAAGCGCCAAGCTCATACGGCCTGCGATAGCGGCCTCACTTTTCAGCATGGCTTGTATTCATTCAGCTTACGCGCAGCAGGCCCCTGCTGCACCGCAGATCACCTGGTTTACGCAAAATGCCAAGGTGGGCGATTCGGCTCAAGTGAGCTGGAACATTTGGTGGCAGCAACCGGCCCAAAAAGCGACTTACTGGTTTGTCATGGTGAACGACACGCCATATCCGATTAAAACGACGTTTGGCGCGCAAGATACGCCAAATACGCAATCGGGTGCCAGCGATCCATTTCAATACGGTTCAGCAGGCGTCAAGAACTTTACCGTGACGACATGCTCAGGAACAGCACCTGCGTCACTCGCAGCGATGACTCCGGCGCAGAAAGCCCTTTGTACGACCAGTAATCCTTTCGTCGTTACGGTGAGTGCCGGATCGACACCAGTGCAACAACCGGTGCAACAGCCAGTGCAACAGCCAGTGCAACAGCCGGTGCAACAGCCAGTGCAACAACCAGCACAACAGCCGACCCCTGCAGCAATCCCCGCCGTACCGCAGGTCGCATGGATGACGCCAACGGCCAAGGTTGGTGCTACTGATCAGGTTAAGTGGAATATTTGGTGGCAGCAACCGAACCAAAAAGCGTCTTACTGGTTTATCGCGGTGAACGACAAAGCGTTCCCTATTAGTACGACGTTTGGCGCGCAGGATACGCAAAATACACAGTCGGGTATCGGTGCCTCATACGCTTATGGTTCAGCCGGCGTCAAGAACATTACAGTGACGGCCTGTACCGGAGCGGTTCCTGCTTCAGTTGATGTGATGACCGCAGCGCAGAAGGCGCTTTGTGCTACCAGTAATCCCTACGTTGTTACGGTGAGTGCGGCAGCACCAACTCAACCAACTCAGCCAACTCAACCAACTCAACCAACTCAACCAACTCAACCAACTCAGCCAACTCAGCCAACTCAACCAACTCAACCAACTCAGCCAACTCAACCAACTCCCCCAGCAGCGGTAGTTGTCGGTGCCGAACCGACAACAGTGGCTGGATCTGTTGTGGCTAAAGCCGGTGGTCGTGCTTATGTTGGTTATTATCCAACGTGGTCCGACAATTGGTTTAGTGCAAAGAAATGGGATGGCACGCCGCTTAGCATGGACGAAGTCCTGAAGACGAGTAATTTTGCTCGTCTGCCAGGCACTTACACCCACGTTATGGTGGCGTTTGCTGATCCCAATTTCAAGTGGAATGGCGTCGATTGGCTTGGTTCGGGCATTAGCTTTAATGGCGCACCCGCCGATGTTGCGGCCGCGATCAAAGTGCTGAAAGCTCGAAACATCCGGGTTATTCTGGCGGTGGGCGGCGCAACGTACAATACTTGGGATCCCTTGGCGGCTGAAGGCGCGGCTGGGTCTGCCGGGCCAATTACGACGGCGCTAGCAAAAGCGATGGTTGATCTTGATCTCGATGGACTTGATGTTGATTACGAGATCGAAGGGGCCGATGCGGCGAATGTGCTGCGTTACACCAACGCAACCAAAGCCATGCGTAGAGCCGTTGATCTGGCGGGTAACGGACGTGTTCTGACGCTTGCAGGGTGGTCAACCGGCGCAGATTGCACCGCACAGACCGGAACGGCAGCCTGTGGCGGCATGACCTCTTATTGGTCAGGCAGTGCGGGGCGTGAGCGGCTTATTTTCTCCAAGCCCGAAATGGCAAACATGATCGATATGGTGAGCGTTATGTCCTACGATGCGCGCTATGAAAATTATGACGCCACTACCGCATGGCAGTTGTACCGTGATCTGTTCCCTGCCAAAACCATTGTAAACATCGGGCTTGAAACCCCAAATGAAGGATGGGCTGGCGCTAACCTAGTTGTCAATAATAGCGATGCACAATGCGACGGTTCGGTCATTTTGAAGAACCAATTTGGCGTTGTTGTCAATCAGCCGTATTCGGTTGAGCGGCTGGCTGGAAAGTCGCTGACTTCGATGAAAAATCCTCGAGATGGAGCCATGTTGTGGCAGGTGCTTAAGACGGCAAATACGGCATGTGGCTCTTCCTTCGTAGCCTCTCCAAGCAGCATTTCAAAGAAGATCAGTCAAATGTATGGTCTGTCGTTGGATTTGCGCACTAAATGGCAATAAATGAATCCCTCAACTCATCAAAATGAGGGAGCATAAGGTAGTGAATCCAAAGCAAAGTTGACGGTTTAAGTTGCGCGAGTCCATGAATTTATGGGCTCGCGCTCTTAATTTACAGCGATTAAAGCCGTTACCTAGAAATGCAGCAAATAATTATTGAGGCGTGATCCAGAATGGCGCTTAAAAATTCTGGTGTGACGACGGATGATTAAGTGCGCAGGAAAAAATGATCTGAAGTTTAATGAAAACCGTAAATTTTCGAGAGTCCGCAAAGAAGTGGTGAAAGTTTCTGAATAACAATCAACGAGTTACCCTAATATCATCAGTCTAGCGTTTTTTGCCGTTGTGGTAAGTCGTTGTTCTTATTAAAAACTAACGAGTTGATGGCTTCAGCCTGCTTTGCCATCTAAACTAACATTCCAAGCATAAAACTTAGTATCAGGATATTCTTTTTTAAGAGTAACAAAACTATCTAAATTTGGAATAGAATCATCATACATAATAGCTTTACGATAGTT
>CAIWVX010000245.1 GCA_903916205.1 uncultured beta proteobacterium | reverse complement strand
CGCTACCTATGCGCAGAAAACACCCTTTAGGCGTCATGCCGTATTTTTTCAGGTAGTAGGGCTTTTCCAGTCCGCCTGCGACGGTGATGCGCACAATGTCTCGGCCGTTACGCTGCTCCAACAGCACATCGAACAGCCCCATGATGGATGGCTGGATATTGTTTTTCAGCCGATCTTTGACGGCAAGTTGCACCGCATCAGCATCAATCAGTCCCGCCACTTTGCCTTCTTTGTCTATGCCCAGATAAATCACGCCGCCATCGTGGTAGTTGAGAAACGCGACAACCTCTTTTTCCAAGCTTTCAGTTAGCTCGCGCTTGTATTCGATGCGGTTGGATTCGGTCATGCCTTGCCACCGAGTGCTTGCATCAGCTCTGCCTTGAGCGCGTTCTGTGCCTCCGTAAGTTGGCGGGTTATTTCCTGATATTCCGCCATCAAGTCGGCCGGGGCGCGGTGGTTGATCTCCACCGCGTGGGGGTTCTTGCAGTCCAGGTTGTAGTTGCGCACGGCGATGTCAGCAGCGGAAATCTTCCAGGCGTTTTCGGTGGTCTTGCGGCCTTTACGAGTCGGCCCACCCCACCAAGCTTTTTCCAGATTGAATTCTTCGATGTCTAACGGCTTGGATCGGGAGTAGCTCTTGTAGCCGTTAGGGTATGGATGCTCGAAGAACCATACTTCTTTGGTTGGCTCGCCCTTTTCGAAGAACAGCACGTTGGTCGCGATGCTGGTGTAGGGGGCGAAAACGCCCTTGGGCAGTCGAACGATGGTGTGCAGGTTGAACTCTTCCAACAGTTCCCGTTTCAGCGTGGTTTTGCTCCCCTCACCAAATAAGAAACCATCAGGCAGTACGACGGCCGCGCGGCCAGTGTCGTGTTTGAGCAAGTGCATGATCAGTGCCATGAAGAGGTCGGCGGTTTCGCGGGTCTGGTATTTGCGGGGGAAGTTGCTCTCGATGCCATCTTCTTCCATGCCGCCAAAGGGTGGGTTGGTAAGGATGAGGTCGACGCGGTCTTTGGGGCCGTAGTCCTTGAGCGGGCGGCTCAGGGTGTTGTCGTGGCGGATCTTGCTGGGGACATCAATGCCGTGCAGCATGAGATTGGTCATGGCCAGCATATGCGGCAGCGGCTTTTTCTCGACGCCGTGGATGTTGTCTTGCAGCGTGGTGCGATCAGCCGCCGTTTTGACTTGTGCTTTCAGGTGATCAATGGTGCAGGTGAGAAAGCCGCCGGTGCCACAAGCGGGGTCAAGCACGCTCTCACCCAATTGAGGGTTGAGAATGTCCACCATGAATTGAGTGACTGCGCGCGGCGTGTAGTATTCGCCAGCGTTGCCCGCTGATTGCAGGTCGGCAAGAATTTTTTCATAGATGTCATTGAAGAGATGGCGGTCTGACGAGGAGTTGAAGTCAACATCGCTTTCAATGGCGTTGATCACCTGTCGGAGCAGGGTGCCTGACTTCATGTAGTTGTAGGCATCCTCGAACACCGAGCCAACTACTTTGCCGCTGGGTGAGACTCCGGCGGCAGTTGCCAGCTTTTTGAGTGACGGAAAAAGTTCGTTGTTAACGAAATCAATCAGTTCTTCGCCGGTAATTCCTTCGGCATCCTTAGCCCAGTTGCTCCAGCGGAAACGGCTTTGCAGTGGCGATTTGTAGCCGGAAATGGTGAGTTGCCATTCTTGTTCTTTGTCGTCGAAGATTTTCAGAAAGAGTAACCAGACGATCTGACTGATACGCTGGGCGTCGCCATCGACGCCGACATCCTTGCGCATGATGTCTTGAATGGTTTTTATCAGTGTGCCGATAGACATGAGCTAGTTTCCGATGGGTATTTGTTATGCGCAATAAAGCGCGTGTTCAAGTTCATGTACGGCGTGTTGGTATTGAGCCAGCCCGCCAAAGGCGCGAATGATTTCAATGGGCGTGCCAAAACGGGTGAAGGGGGCAATGGTGAGGATTTGCGTTTCCTCAATCGAGCCAACACCTTCGTCGGCATATTTCTCCAGTAAGGCGTGCAGTACGCGTTGCGCTTGCTCGCCATAGCGGGTGAAGTAATCGCGCTTTTTGACCTGTTCGGCACGCTCTTTTCGGGTGAGAGGCGGTTGATCCCACGCAACGTGACAAATCAGATCGAAAGGGTCGAATTCCTTGCCAGCCTGGCGGCCTATCTCTTCGGCCAGCGCCTCGAAGAAAACCCCTTCGTTAGCCAATTCGTTGATGATGGCTTGCTTTTTGTCGGCATGATTCCAGCGGCGCAAAAAATCATCCAGCGAACTGAATTCCTTAGCGAGTGCGCGGCGCGTGTAGTCCTTGAGTGATTCGGTAATCAATTTCCCGTTGGCATCGAAGTATTGCACCCGCTCGGAGGCTACGTTGATTTCGACGTTGGCGACGACATAGCGGCGAATGCCACCGAGGTCTTCACCCGGGCGCGGTTCGGTTATACCCGACCACGGCGATGCTTCTGCCGGGGGGTAGGTGAAGCCATCGTCGGTTTGTGGACTTTCGTTATCATCGGGGGGTACCGGCGATTCATCGCCTGATGGCGAGTAAATCTGCACCGGATCGCCATCGAAATCGGGGTCGGCAAACAGTTCGGTGGCCTTCTTGAAATCGATGATGGTGAAGTAGTATTTGTCGTAATCCTCGTTGATCCGCGTACCACGGCCAATGATTTGTTTGAACTCGGTCATGGATTGGATGCGCTGATCCAGTACGATGAGCTTGCAGGTTTGGGCATCCACGCCCGTGGTCATCAATTTGGAGGTGGTCGCGATGACCGGGTATTTTGATTCCGGGAAGATAAAGTTATCGAGCTCGGCTTTGCCTTCTTCGTTATCGCCGGTGATGCGCATGATGTACTTGTAATTCTGGGCGACGAGATCGGCGTTTTCATTTGCCAGCGCCTGCCGCATTCGTTCGGCGTGATCAATGTTGTCGCAGAAAACGATGGTTTTATCGAAGCGATTGGTTTGTTTGAGGAAGTCGCTGATTTTCTTGGCGACTAACTCGGTGCGTTTTTCCAGCACGAGGGCTTTGTCAAAATCACGCTGGTTGTAGATGCGGTCTTCAATTTCATTACCGTGCTTGTCGACCATGCCTTTGTCTGGACGCCAGCCGGTCAGGTCTTTATCGAGATCGATTCGCACCACTTTGTAGGGCGCAAGAAAGCCGTCGTCGATGCCTTGACGTAGGGAATAGGTGTAAATCGGCTCACCGAAGTAATCGATGTTGGAAATTTCTTTGGTTTCCTTGGGCGTGGCGGTCAGGCCGATCTGGGTGGCTGACGAAAAATATTCAAGAATCTCACGCCAAGCGGAATCTGCGGCGGCACTGCCGCGATGGCATTCGTCGATTACGATCAAGTCAAAGAAATCACGGCTGAATTGCTTGTAGATGTTGCTTTCTTCTTCTGTACCCGTGACAGCTTGATATAAGGACAGATAAATCTCATACGATTTATTCGCTTGCCGCTTCTGAATTTTGGTCATGGCCGAGCCAAATGGCTTGAAATCGTTGGTCATGGTCTGATCAACCAAGATGTTGCGATCCGCCAGAAACAGAATGCGTTTTTTGGCTTTTGACTTCCACAATCGCCAAATGATCTGGAAGGCGGTGTAGGTCTTGCCCGTGCCAGTGGCCATGACCAGCAGAATGCGATTTTGTCCTTTGGCAATGGCTTCGATGGTTTTGTTGATGGCGAGTAATTGGTAGTAGCGCGGCGACTTATTGCTGCCGTCGCTGTAGTAATCCTGAGAAACCAGCTCGCTCTGTGCGGTGTTTAGACCAAGGTGTTCTGACCACCATTGCCACAGCGTGTCGGGGCTGGGGATCTCGTGAAGCGCCAATTCGCGCTCGATGACGCCATCTTTGGCGATCTTGTTATGAAACAAAAAACCGTCACCATTGCTGCTGAAAACGAACGGGACTTGCAACATTTCCGCATAGCCAAGGCCCTGCTGCATGCCATCGCCCAATGAGTGCTTATTGTCTTTTGCCTCAATGACCGCGATCGGTATGTTGGGTTTGTGGAATAAGACGTAGTCAGCACGCTTGTTTTGGGCCCGAGTGTGCAACTTGCCCCGGACGATGATGCGGCCCTGAGTAAGTGAAAACTCTTCACGCACCTGAGTGGTAATGTCCCAGCCTGCCAGCTCAAGCGCTGGCGTGATGAATTTTGTACAGATATCGCGCTCGCTGAGCTGGCGTTTATCCATATTAGAAGGCTCCTCCATTACCGCCGTCCCGTCCTTCATTCGCTCCGCCCGTGCGCATTCATTCATTCATTTCGGATAGTTGAAATTCCCACGGTCGTCCTACTCGGTGTGTAGGCAAGCCCTTGCGCTTGAGCCGGTGGTAAAAAGCGTTCTTGACCACGTCGAGACGTTGAACGACTTGCTCAGCAGTGATCCACGGTTCAGTAGTCATAGTTCGTGAATTTGATTAAAAGTGGATCGGAATCGTATTACGTCGGTCAAAGTCTACCAGACGAAGGATGTTTTAAAGCGCCCAACCTCCGGCAAATTTGCATCTTTAAAAAGAAGCAAAAAATAATCGAAATTGACTTGGTTTCAGAAGTAAACAGCGTCTTTGTCCGGTTGCGTGCCTTCCTCAACTGATATTAACCGGTGACCTTGCCGGACATTATGCGGTCACGGTGAGCAGAAACTGGCGTATGGCCTTCACTTTCGATGGGATTAACGCCGTGCTAGTGAATTATCAGGATTACCACTAAAAGGAATTGAGCATGAGCAGAATGCATAATCTCCCACATCCCGGCCTAACTTTACCCGCCCTAGGTCTATCCGTGACCGATGCCGCGCGGCAATTGAATGTTGCTCGTGTGACGCTTTCCCGCGTGTTGAATGGCCGCGCCGCTATTTCGCCTGAAATGGCCTTGCGTATCGAGGCATGGCTGGGCGTGGAGCGCGGAGGGGAAGCCCGTTTATGGTTGGCAGAGCAAAGTGCCTATGACGTGTGGCAAGCCGAGCAGCGATTCAAGGCCGCGCCAATGCCTATTCAACCGGCTCCGCTGACCGCCTGACCGATTAAGCCGCGCCTATCTCGACGGAGAGAAAACTGGGACATCTAACCCATTGCTACAGTGATTTATTTGGCGCGTATTGTTTTGTATTTGTCTTATTTTCCTATACAGCGACAAACCACCACACCAAAGAAAAAGGCTTGCATCGCTGCAAGCCTTGGTATTACTGGTGCCGCTGGCCGGAATCGAACTGGCGACCTTCGCATTACGAATGCTCAAAAAATAGGGTTTATTAGTGTTGATTGATATTCTTGTTATCCATTAAAATCATTTATTTACAATGGTTTAATAGGAATACTTCTTTCCCTTGTGTTGCTTTGTGTTGATGAATATACTCCGTTTCGGGTTACATGGCGGTTACATG
>CAIWVX010000244.1 GCA_903916205.1 uncultured beta proteobacterium | reverse complement strand
TGGAGCCTATATCTGCGGTGAAGAAACCGCACTGCTTGAGTCGATTGAGGGCAAAAAGGGGCAGCCGCGTTACAAGCCTCCTTTTCCGGCCAGCTTTGGTTTGTATGGCAAGCCGACAACAATCAATAACACCGAGACGTTTGCAACCGTTCCGTTCATTCTTAATATGGGCGCTGAGGCTTATCTTGAAGCGGGTAAGGCCAACAATGGGGGAACCAAGCTGTTCTCGGTGTCAGGTCATGTTAACCGCCCCGGTAACTATGAAATACCTCTCGGGACACCATTTCCGATCCTGCTTGAAATGGCCGGCGGGATGCGTGGTGGCCGTAAACTCAAGGGTTGCATCCCCGGTGGCTCTTCTTCCCCGGTCATTCCCGGTGACGCCATGATGGACGTCACGATGGATTACGATGGTATCAGCAAGGCCGGTTCAATGCTCGGCTCTGGGGCCGTTATTGTCATGGATGAAACAACGTGTATGGTGAAAGCGCTTGAGCGACTTTCCTATTTTTATTGCGAAGAATCCTGTGGGCAATGTACGCCATGCCGTGAAGGCACTCATTGGCTTTACAAAATTGTTCATCGCATTGAAAACGGCCTTGGACGTCCGCAAGATCTTGATTTGTTAACGAGTATTACCTCCAATATTATGGGGCGCACCATTTGCGCCTTGGGTGATGCCGCCTCAATGCCGGTGCTGGGTTTTATGAAGCATTTCCGCGATGAGTTTGCGTATCACATCGAACACAAGAAATGCCTCGTTCCGCGTGACGTACAACGTGCGGGCAGCGGCTTCTTCAAGCCAACGGTTTAGGGAAGCATCATGCTAGAGATTGAAATTGACGGCAAATCGGTGCAAGTACCAGTAGGCAGCACTCTCATGGAGGCGGCGCAGGGTGTTGGTGCCTATATTCCGCATTTTTGCTACCACAAGAAGCTTTCCATCGCCGCTAATTGCCGTATGTGCTTAGTCCAAGTTGAAAAAGCACCCAAGCCTATGCCGGCTTGCGCCACCCCCGTGACGAGCGGTATGAAGGTATTCACCCACTCGGCAATGGCGATTAGTGCGCAAAAAGGGGTGATGGAGTTTCTGCTGATTAACCACCCCCTGGATTGCCCAATCTGCGATCAGGGGGGAGAGTGCCAGTTGCAGGATCTGGCTGTTGGTTATGGCGCGAGTGCTTCGCGTTATAACGAACCTAAGCGCGTTGTCTTCCAGAAAAATGTTGGGCCGCTGGTGTCTATGCAGGAAATGTCGCGCTGCATTCATTGCACGCGTTGCGTCCGTTTTGGTCAAGAAATCGCCGGCGTGATGGAACTCGGCATGGCCTACCGCAATATGCATTCGGAGATCCAGACGTTTGTTGGCCGCACGGTTGATTCCGAACTTTCGGGCAATATGATTGACCTTTGCCCAGTTGGCGCTTTGACTTCAAAGCCTTTTCGTTATTCTGCGCGTAGTTGGGAATTATCGCGTCGCCAATCGATTTCTCCGCACGACAGCTTTGGCACTCATTTGACGGTTCAGGTCAAAAACAACCGGGTCATGCGTGTTTTGCCGCGTGAAAACGAAGAGATCAACGAATGCTGGATTAGCGATAAAGATCGTTTTTCCTATGAAGGCCTGAATTCGGAGGAGCGTCTGCAAAAGCCGATGATCCGGGTGGACGGTGCCTTGCGCGAAGTTGAATGGAATGTGGCGCTTGATTACCTCTCGCATGCACTCAAAGACATTGCCAAAACTCATGGTGGTGAGTCCATCGCTGCTTTGGCCTCGCCGCAATCCACGCTTGAAGAACTTTATTTACTGCAAAAATTGACGCGTGGTTTGGGTTCCGGCAGCGTCGATTTTCGCCCGCGTCGTCGCGACTTCATTGCTGACGGCAAGCGTGCCGGGACGCCTTGGTTGGGTCTGAAAATTTCAGAAATCAAGGATCTGGATGCCGCTCTGGTGGTGGGAAGTTTCCTGCGCAAGGATCATCCGCTCTTTGCCCAGCGTCTGCGCCAGTTGGCAAAATCCTCCGGCAAGGTCAGTCTGCTTACGGTAACCGCTGATGATCCGCTGATTAAATTGAATGCCCACATGACGGTTACGCCTGCTGGTTTGTCGTTGGCTATGGCGGCGATTGTCAAGGCGGCGGCTGAGCTAACGCATACCGTGGTTCCTGCGGGTCTTGAATCCGTGCAAGTTTGCGCGGTCAGTCAAGGAATTGCCGCGAGTCTGCTTGTTGGCGAGAAGCGCGCCATCTTTCTTGGCAATGTGGCGGAACAAAGCGCACAGGCGGGACAACTGCATGCGCTCGCGGCTGAACTGGCTCGCATTACTGATGCTCGTTTGGGGTTTATTGGGGAAGCGGCAAACAGTGTGGGAGGTTATGTCGCCAAAGCCCTACCGCAGGCGCTCAATGCCTACGAAATGTTCGTTCAGCCACGCAAAGCGTATGTCCTGCTTGGTGTTGAACCTGAGCTTGACTGCTACAACCCGCAACAGGCGGTTGCGGCCCTTAAGCAGGCAGATTTGGTGGTTATGCTGACACCTTTCAAGCACGCCGCCGCATTGGATTACGCTGATGTGTTGTTGCCAACGGCCCCGTTTACCGAAACAGCCGGAACTTTTATCAGCGGCGAAGGCCGGGTGCAGAGTTTTAATGGGGTTTGTCAGCCGCTTGGAGAGACTCGCCCGGCTTGGAAGGTGCTGCGCGTGCTGGGTAATGTGTTGGATATTCCGGGTTTCGATTACGATTCCAGCGAGCAGATTCGCGATGAAGTCATTCCTTCAGAGACTCCGTTTGTTAGTGGTTTGAACAATGCGGTCAGCGGTATTGCACTTTCCTTTTCGCTTTCCTTAAAGACCGAAATCGAAGGTTTGCAGCGAATTTCTGATGTGCCCATTTATTTTGCCGATCCGCTCGTCCGTCGTGGCGCGGCTTTGCAGCAGACGAGGGATGCCGCAGCCCCGGATGCGCGCATGAGCGCAATAACGCTAACCGGCTTGAACATTGCCGATGGTGATCAAGTGCGTATTAGGCAAGGGCAGGGCGACACGGTGCTCACCGCACGCTATGACGCCACTGTGCCTGATGCGTGCGTGCGGATTGCTGCCGCACACCCGTCAACGGCAGCGCTTGGCGACATGTTCGGAGTAATTAACGTGGAGCGTGCATGATGCTTGAGACGTTGCAGCCGGTTTTGCCGAGCTTCATGATTCCGCTTCTTGAGGCCGTGATGTCCGTGGGTCAGAGCGTTTTTGGTTCGGCTTGGGCCGATGTTCTGACGGTACTATGGACTGTCATCAAGGTGATGTTGATCATTACGCCGCTGCTTTTGGTTGTCGCGTATACAACCTTCTGGGAGCGCAAATTCATCGGTTGGATGCAGGTGCGAGTCGGCCCGAATCGCGTCGGCCCGTGGGGCTTAATTCAGCCGATTGCCGACGGTCTCAAGCTGATGCTGAAAGAAATTGTTATTCCTTCCGGGGCGGACAAACCGGTTTTTCTGCTGGCGCCCTTGTTCGCTTTTGCGCCTGCTTTGATTGCCTGGGCGGTTATTCCCTTCAATGACGTCATGGTTCTGGCCAATATCAATGCCAGTCTGCTCTATATCATGGCGGTCACTTCGATCAGTGTTTACGGCATTATTCTCGCCGGTTGGTCGTCCAACTCAAAATATGCCTTTCTCGGCGGAATGCGCTCGGCTGCGCAGTTGATTTCCTATGAAGTCGCGATGGGGCTGGCACTGGTCGTCGTCTTGATGGTTTCCAATAGCCTCAATTTAGGTGACATTGTTAAAGGACAGGGGCAGGGGCGTTTTGCTGAAATGGGCTTCGGCTTCCTTTCGTGGAACTGGTTGCCGCTATTACCCTTGTTTGTGGTCTATCTGGTCTCTATTGTTGCCGAAACTAACCGTGCCCCCTTTGATATGGCTGAAGGTGAGTCCGAGATCGTCGGTTTCCATGTCGAGTATTCGGGGATGGCTTTTGCCGTGTTCTCTTTGGCTGAATATGCGGCCATGCTCCTCTGTGCGGCAATGACTGCACTGCTATTCCTAGGGGGCTGGTTGTCGCCTGTTGGATTTTTGCCGGACAGTATTTTCTGGTTGTTTGCGAAAATAGCGGCAGTCATCTTTTTCTTCTTCTGGATACGAGCGACATTCCCGCGCTATCGCTATGATCAAATTATGCGTCTGGGCTGGAAGGTGTTCATTCCCGTGTGCTTGGTGTGGCTAGTGTTTGTCGGCTGCTGGATGATGTCGCCATGGAACATCTGGAAGTGAGAGGCTAGTCATGGGTTTAATGAAAAAGATTTTTAACAGCCTCTTTCTCAAGGAGTTGTTTAAGGGCATGTCGGTGACCGGGCGTTATATGTTTGCTCGCAAGATCACTGTTCAGTATCCCGAAGAAAAAACGCCACAGAGTTTCCGCTTTCGCGGTTTGCACGCTTTGCGTCGTTACCCGAACGGTGAAGAGCGATGTATTGCCTGCAAACTGTGCGAGGCCGTCTGTCCGGCCATGGCTATCGTCATCGAGTCAGAAGAACGAGTCGATACGAATGGGCAAACCTCGCGTCGCACCTCGCGTTACGACATCGATTTGACCAAGTGCATCTTTTGCGGTTTCTGCGAGGAGGCTTGTCCGGTTGATGCTATCGTTGAAACACGTATTTTTGAGTACCACGGCGAGAAGCGTGGCGATCTTTATTACACTAAGCCGATGTTGTTGGCCAATGGCGATAAATATGAAGCGCAGATTGCCGCTGACCGCGAACTTGATTCGAAATACCGATAACAGGCGCTGATACGATGGAATTTAAGACCTTCGTTTTTTATTTTCTCTCCACCATTTTGGTTTATGCCAGCTTGCGTGTGGTGACTCTTCGTAATCCGGTTCACGCGGCTTTGCATCTTGTTTTGGCCTTTTCAGCGCGAGTGGCGTTTGGGTGCTGTTGCAAGCTGAATTTCTCGCTATTGCCCTAGTGCTGGTCTACGTCGGCGCGGTGATGGTGTTATTCCTGTTTGTGGTCATGATGCTCGATATTAATCTTGACCGCTTACGCGAAGGGTTTTGGAGCAATCTGCCGCCGGGCTCCTTCACCACTCAAAGGGCTGGGGACCTCGACCCTGGCCACGGCGCCCCTATCTTCCTCTCCCTGGGTCC
>CAIWVX010000243.1 GCA_903916205.1 uncultured beta proteobacterium | reverse complement strand
TAAGTTGATTAGTCTAGCCGCCACTTCAGGGGTGCTGTTGGACGGGATGATCCCTAGGAGCGGAGCTTCGATACGGGCCATCAGCGCCTCCCGATTTTCTTCAAAGCGTGGCATGTTCGGGTCAATACGATTGGCGATCCAACCGGCCAGGTTTAATCCGCGTGCGGTGATCGACTGCTGGGTTAACAAGGCGTGGTTAATGCAGCCGAGGCGCATACCGACAATCAAAATGATTGGTAGCCCGAGTTGTTGCGCCAGATCGGCGGTATCGAGCTGTGGCCCCAGTGGAACACAAAATCCGCCAACGCCTTCGACCAGAACGGCGTCAGCCATTCCGCGCAGTGTTTGGAAAGCCGAGAGAATGGGTTCAAGCTCGATGCAACGACCTTCCTCTGCGGCGGCAATATGTGGGGCAATAGCGGGTTGAAACAGGTAGGGATTGATCAGTTCGCGTGGGGCTTTAATTTCTGCAGCGGCCATCAGCGCTTCAACATCATCATTTTTGCCGTTAACGTCTGTTCCGGCCGCAATGGGCTTCATGCCCACAGCTTTTATGCCCTTGTTTTTGAGCGCATACAGCAGCGTGCAAACCGAGAAAGTTTTACCTACTTCGGTATCTGTGCCGGTAATAAACCAAGCCGTTGCGGCGTTTGAGTGAGGGGTATTCATATGTTGGCGTAGCAGAGAATGACATCATAACTGGCGGGTAGCCCTTCCGCTTGGCGGTGAATTTCGTAGGCGGCCTCGACGTGTTGCCAGGTGCTTCGGCCCATCATCCCGCTGCGTGCGCCTTCGCCAACGTTGTGTGCGCCAATGTCTTTGACCGAGCGTAGTAGCGATTTCAGGTTGGGGTAATACACCGAATGTTTTTCACGTAGCACCGTGATGTTGTGAAATCCGCAGCGTTCAAGCGCGGCGCTAACGTCGTCGGGTTCGCTGAAGGGCAAGGTGTGACGGTGTTGATCGACGCCCGCAAAGGCTTCGCGTAACTCATGAAACGTGCCGGGGCCGAGGGTGCTGAGCGCCAGTTGACCTCCCGGCTTGAGTACCCGTCGGGCTTCGAGAAAGACTTTGGCGTTGTCACACCACTGGATCGCTAGGCTCGACCACCATAGGTCGAAGTGGCTTTCCGGGAACGGTAGTTCTTCAATGTCAGCGGTCAGACAGGTGTCGGTTTCGTGTTTGGCTAGTTCGAGCATGGCCGGCGCGAAGTCGACGCCAGTGATGAAGGTTGATGCCCAGCGTTCGTGCAGCCGTCGCGCCCCGTAGCCGGTTCCACAACCGGCATCGAGGATGTGCGCCGGAGCACTGGCGGGAGGCGTGAAGCCTTTGAATTCGTCGAGTAAACGATCACAGACTCGACGCTGAACGATCGCGGCAGAATCGTAGGTGACTGCGGCGCGGTCAAACGACTCACGGACGCGTTGTTTGATTGATGGCAGAAGCATGGCAGTAATCGCCAATCAGTTTGGCGATTCTTTCAGGAGCGTTGATGAAGGGTGCATGAGCCGCACCGGGAATAATCTCAAGTTGCGCGGTGTTAAGCGTTTGTTGCAGCCATTGTGCCGCAGCCAGCGGCATCAGCGGATCATTTTCGCCATGAATCAACAGCGCCGGAAGCGTCAGGCCGGCGAGTTGATCGCGCAGGTCAATGTCGCGCAGCCAGCCGAGTCCCTGAACCAGCGATGCGGTATCGGCCAAGGGCGCCGTCGCGAGTGCCTGGGCGAGTGCGCGGATGGCACTTCTGGCTTTGGTATCGCCTTGATTCAGCAGGGCCATGAAGCGTTGCAAAGTGCTTGCCGGATCTTGGCTGACCGCCGCCGTGAAGGTCTCAAGCAAGGTCGGGGTTTGCGCGTGCAGCCAGTTGTCATGTTGCGTGAAGCTAGGTGAAGCGCCGATTAGGATCAATCCGTTGATGCGTTGTGGAGCCAGAATGGTGGCTTGCAACGCCAGCAGACCGCCGAGTGACCAGCCGCACAAAATAGTGCCTTCGGGGAGCGTATCGAGCATGGCCTGTGCGGTTTGTTTGAAACTGGCTTGGCTCGGCGGCGCTGAGCCGTAGCCGGGCAGATCAATACAATGTACGCGACAGTACGGGGCCAGTGCTTCAGCCAATGGCTGCCAGACGGCCTGACCGATTCCCCAGCCGTGGATCAGCGCCAGATTAGGTTTTGAAAGATCAGGGGAGGTAAGGCTCATGCCAGTTTCCGCAAAGCTTCAATCAGCGCTGCGACTTGTGATTCACTGTGCGCGGCGGTGAGCGAAACTCGCAAACGCGAGGTGCCTTTGGGCACCGTCGGGGGGCGAATGGCCGGAACCCACAGACCTTTTGCGTAAAGCGCGGTGGCGATGCGTAAGGTTTCATGGTTGTCGCCAATGATGACCGGTTGAATCGCAGTTGGTGAAGTCATCAGTTGCCAGCGGGTGTCGGCCAGCCCGTTTTTGAGCTGCACCGTAAGTTGGCGCAAACGCTCGCGGCGGGCGTCGCCGTGTTCGATTAGATCAAGGCTGGCGAGCAGTGCACAGGCCATGACCGGGCTCGATCCAGTGGTAAAAATGTAAGTGCGGGC
This sequence comes from uncultured beta proteobacterium, assembly GCA_903916205.1. Classification (GTDB taxonomy): domain Bacteria; phylum Pseudomonadota; class Gammaproteobacteria; order Burkholderiales; family Rhodocyclaceae; genus Propionivibrio. The sequence continues at coordinate 4,264 of CAIWVX010000243.1, read as the reverse complement.
GCGTTGCAGCAGCCATTCGATCACTGTCTCAGAGCCCGCCACAAAGGCACCTGAAGCTCCGGCGGCTTTGCCGAGAGTGCCCATATAAACAATGCGTTCAGCATTGGGTAGGCCAAAATGGGCTAAACTGCCGCGCCCTTGCGGGCCGAGTACGCCGAAGCCGTGGGCATCGTCGATCACCAGCCAGGCATCAAAGCGTTCGGCCAGTTCAAGTAATCCGGGTAACGGGGCCAGATCGCCGTCCATGCTGAAGACGGCGTCGGTGAGAATCAGTTTGCGCTTGGCTTGGCTCGCGGCTAGCAGGCGCTCAAGCGCGGCCAGATCAGCGTGCGGATAACGCTGGCTATTGGCGCGCGAAAGTTGAACAGCATCAATCAGCGAGGCATGATTGAGCTTGTCGGCAAAAATGGCATCACCACGTCCGACCAGTGCCGGAACGATGCCGAGGTTGGCCATGTAACCGGTGGTCATCAGCAGGGCGTGGGCGAAGCCGGTAAATTTCGCGAGTTTCAGTTCCAGCGCCTCGTGTGGGGCCAGATGACCGCTGACCAGATGCGAGGCACCGCTGCCGACGCCCCATTGACGTGCGCCAACGCAGGCGGCTTCAATCAATGCCGGGTCATTGGCTAGGCCAAGGTAGTCGTTGCTGCAGAAGCTGATAAGTTCACGCTCGCCGACGCGGGCCAAGGGGCCGCACGGAGTGTCAAGCATTCGGCGGCGGCGTTTGAGACCGTCACGTTCGATTGCAGAAAGTTCGTCCCGCAGTTCGGCTAAGCGTGTTGAGGTGCTCATTTCAATGCCGCTTCCAGAGCTTCTGCGGCGCGTTGTGCGAGGAAGGCAAACTCATCGTTGCTGATGGTGTAGGGCGGCATAAAATAAACCGTCGAGCCAATCGGGCGCAGCAGAATCTCACGGGCCAGTGCTTCGCGGTAGAACTTGCGCGAAAAATAGGGATCGTCAGTGATCACATCAAAGGCCGCAATCATGCCGCGCTGGCGCAGATGCTTGACTCGCGAGTGGTTGCCAAACGGAGCCAGGCAATGGCCAATATGCGCCGACAATTCGCGGTTTTTATCCAGCACTTGATCCGATTTAAAAATATCAAGAGTCGCGAGTGCGGCGCGACAGGCCAGCGCGTTGCCGGTGTAGGAATGCGAATGCAGGAAACCTCGGGCCGTGGCGCTATCGTAGAAGGCGGCAAAAACAGTATCGGTGGTGAGCACGATGGAGAGCGGTAAATAACCTCCGGAGATGCCTTTTGAGACACAGAGAAAATCCGGTTTGATTCCGGCTTGTTCGTGGGCGAAAAAGGTGCCGGTACGACCACAGCCGACGGCGATTTCGTCGCAGATTAGATGCACTTCATAGCAATCGCACAGCGCCCGTGCCAGACGCAGGTATTCAGGGTCATACATAGCCATGCCGCTGGCACACTGGATCAGTGGCTCCACGATCAACGCGGCGATGCTTTCGTGGTGCTGTTCCAGATGTTTTTCCAGCGCTGCGGCGGCGCGTCGGGCGACATCCTCGGAGGTTTCACCGTCCTTGGCCTGACGCGCGTCAGGCGACGGGACAGTGCGGGCGGAACGGACTAGCGGGGCGTAAGCCTCCTTAAAAATAGCCACATCGGTGACGGCCAGCGCACCGACGGTTTCGCCGTGATAGCTGCCTTCCAGACAAAGAAAATCCTGCTTTTTGTCCCGGCCACGATTGCGCCAGCTGTGGAACGACATTTTCAGAGCGATTTCAGTCGCCGAAGCGCCATCAGAAGCAAAGAAGCAGTGCCCTAGGGCGTTATCAGTCAGCGCCGAGAGACGCTCCGACAATTCGATCACCGGCTGGTGGGTGAACCCGGCCAGAATAACGTGTTCGAGTTGCTCGAGCTGTTCGCGCAAGGCGGCATTGATGCGTGGATTGGCATGGCCGAAAAGATTGACCCACCATGAACTGATGGCGTCGAGATAGCGGTTACCATCGAAGTCGTAAAGCCAGACGCCCTGTCCACGGGAAATCGGGATCAGCGGAAGCGAACCGTCGTCACGGCTGGCATGTTGTTTCATCTGCGTACAAGGATGCCAGACGGCATTCAGGCTGCGTTGCAACAGGTCGGCATTACTCATCGTTTAGTCAGCGCGAGTGAAGAATTAAAAAATCCACCACAGAGGCACAGAGACTCAGAGAAAACGCAGAGAAAACAGCTCGATTTTAAATTTTCTCTCTGTGCAACCTCTGTACCTCGGTGTCTCTGTGGTGAAAGATTAGGCATTGTTTCCCAGCCTCTTAATGCAAGGTTTGCGACGGGGCATTGTTCTGCTCCGGCATTTCGGCGTGTACCGCGTCGCCCTCAACGTTGGGATAAAGTGGTGCGCCGCAATCGTCACAGAATTCAAAGGGGAACTGCTGGTCATGAACTAAAACTTCTTTGACGCCGGATTCGCGCAACAGGGTTTCGATTTCTCCGGTGATGTCGGTTGACTCGTCTTCGGCCCCGAGCAATGGCCAAATGACGCCGTGATAAATCGCCTCGTCATCGCGTGGCCCAAAGGAGATTCGGTATTCTTCCAATCGTTTATCGTGGAAACCACCGATGATGGCGCGCAAGGATTCAGCAGGTTTACCCAGCGTAGTCTGCAAAAAAGCCACCGAAGCACGTAGCGAGTAAGGTCGTGAAGCCATATCCGCCGTTCGGCAAGCCGCGTGATAAGCATCAGCGAGCAAGGGCTGGAAGGCACAGCCGGTAAGCAAAGGCTCGAGACACGGGCTACCCTGCTTGATCCATTCTTTAAGTGCGCTTTCTCGGGTGCAATGGCTCGATTCGTTCCAGTGAAATAGGGGCATTCCACACGGTACGGCAATCGCGCCGATCAGATAGCGGGTATCGGAAAGAAAGGGATTGGTTTCTGGCATGGCGGTAACGTCGAGTTTCAGGGCGTTGCCGCAGAGTGCCGCCGCGCCGAGATCGCGCATCAGTTGCCAGGTGTCGACAAAGCTGCGGGGTAGTTGATCTGGGCTGTAAAGGTAGTCGGCGAGGGCCATCTCAGCATGGGCTGAAAATATATGGGCACCGAGATGAACTTTTAGGGTTTGTATCGTGTTTTTAGGGATGACGCCCGCAGGGATCGAAAACCGCGACCAAGCCAGCAACGGAACGTTAAAGAGCATGACATCGTAGTCTTGCCCTTGATGTGTCAGCACGCAAGATTCAGTGCGTGACTCGATGAGGTCGGCTAGGCAGTCGTGGGCACCAGCGTGCGAGTCGAATAGACGATCAAGCGAGGCATTAAGATCTTCTTCAGCGCCGTCGATCAGCAATTTGTCGATCAGATCCGTGAGCTGTTTTTCCCAGAAGGCGTTTTCAAGCTTTCCGCCAGACTCAAACAGGCTGGTCGCCAGTCGTCCAAGTTCGGTCGCATCGGTTGAAATACGCTTGCGTGAGGGGATGCGATTACGTTTCATAATAGAAGCCTACGATCGGAACAATCCGTCATTGTACCAAGAGGCGTGTAGGCATTACGTGCTCTTGGACAAGACTTCAGGGCAATCGCACGAACCTTATAGAAGACCGAGCAATTCTTCGCGGTAGGCGATGGAAGATGCCGCGCGGAGGCGCTGGACTTTGAGGCCACCTTTGCGCTTTACGGGCGCATAGCGGATGAGATTGAGGGCGAAGTGGCGTACGACTGACAGGTTATGCGCGGCATGCTCAGTTCGAGCACGCCTCTGGTCGTCGGCAAAGGCAACGTCCATGCACCAGTGAAGGCTTGTTTCAACGGACCCGTGCTGGCGCACAGCGTGATTGAGTTGCGCGGCATCGGGCAACAAGCTCATGATGTAGTTGCGATATTCGAGTGTTGCCTTACCTTTCAAAGTGCGCTCGGACGCGATGACGGCAAAGGATTTCAGATCAGGCCAGCGTTCCGGGGCATGCAGGCAGTCGAGTTGATCGAAGGCATAGCAGCGGCGCACCTCCAGACGGCCGTGGTTTTTCTCAACAATTTCATTAAATTGATGAGGTGTTTTGTCGGGGGCGGCTAGGAAGGCGTCAAAGAAATCCCGCATGGAGTCGGCCAGTTTGGGCTGATTGTCCTTTACCGACAGGATGTAATCGGCACCGCGATCACGGATGGCTTGGGCAATGTTCGGCTGAGTGCCCATGGCGTCAATGGTGACGATGCAGCCTTCCAAAGCCAGTGTTGCTAGAAGCTCTGGGATGGCCGTCTTTTCATTGGACTTCTCGGCCGTGGCGCGTTGCCCCAGTACTAAC
>CAIWVX010000242.1 GCA_903916205.1 uncultured beta proteobacterium | reverse complement strand
TTGACAAGAAAAAGAATAAACTCGAACATGAAGTAAATAATTATTAATGAATCAAGGATTGTACACCATGGCGCTCCTTGCTGCCGGACAAACTGACTTAATTTTGCTATCGGAAAACCTAGATCATTTGCGTGCTGGTTTCTTCGTTGCCCGCCGTTCCCTGCGGGTGATCCAGCAAAATCTGCTATGGTCTTTTGCCTATAATTTCATCGCCCTACCGTTAGCCATGTTTGGCTTTATCACCCCGTGGATGGCGGGCATCGGCATGTCCGGCAGTTCATTCCTCGTGGTCATGAATTCATTGCGTCTACAAAAAATTAGAAAGTCCTGATCCCACATGGAAATTCTGTACCTGCTAATTCCCATCTCTGTCATTCTGGTTTTTCTGATCGGAATCGCCTTCTGGTGGTCACTACGCAATGGCCAATTCGACGACATGGAAGGGCCGGGTTATCGAGTCTTGATGGATGATGATAAGCCGTCGACGCCGGATCAAAAGTCATCGAGTAATCCGCTGCAACAGTGATGCCGACCGAAAAACCTGCATTACCTCAGGTCATAAAACTCAAAAACTGTGGCGATAGCAACTCAAACGTCTGGAAAAGCATCGACCAAAACGGTCAGCCTATTTGTGCAGATAAATCCGCACAATTCGCATGGACGGCGAAAATCACCGAATACACCGACATCATGAAAGTCATCCGTGCCGACAACACCATCACACGAATCAGCTCAGCGGGGAATACCCATCTCATCCAGCTATGAGACACCATCCAAACCGAGCAACAGCCCGATTGTCATTACGTATGCAAAGCACAAATCACGCGCTTGACCGAAGGATCATCAGGGTGCGGGTGAATGGTAAAACCCAGCGAACTCATCAAGCGGAACATTTTTGTGTTCATCGCCAAGACATCGCCAACAACGGCCCGGAAGCCCTTCTGTCGAGCGATTTCAATGAGGATACTCATTAATTTTCGACCCACTCCGCGCTTCTGCCATTCGTCGGCAATTGTCAAAGCAAACTCCACGGATTCGCCATCAGGATTAGTGACGTAGCGGGCGACGCCGATTTGAATCTCCTTACCGTTTTGCCCAGGGATTGTCGCGACCATCGCCATTTCGCGGTCGTAGTCAATCTGAGTAAAGCGAACGAGCATGGCTTGCGTGAGTTCGCGCAGCGTGTCCATGAAGCGGAAATACTTACTCTCGTCAGAAAGATTTTTGACGAACTCATGCACCATGTCAGAGTCTTCAGGACGGATGGGACGAATGTTAACCGTCAGCCCATCCGGCTGTTCCCAATCTTGCACCAGATGCGCCGGATAAGGATGAATCGCCATATGCGAATAGCGATCACCGGAGTTGGACGCGTAGTCGATAACAATGCGGGCATCAACAGCAATCGCCCCTTTGTCGTCGACAATCAGCGGATTGATGTCCAGCTCTTGCAGCCAGGGTAATTCACAGACCATTTCTGAAACATTCAGCAGCACCTCCTCAAGCGCAGCCATGTTGATCGGTGGCATATTGTGATATTCACCAAGCAACTTGGCGGCGCGTGTGGAACGGATCAAATCCTGCGCTAGAAAGCGGTTGAGTGGCGGAAGTGCTACCGCTAAATCACTGAAAATCTCGACTTCGCTACCGCCTGAGCCAAAGGTAATAATCGGGCCAAAAGTCGGATCGCGCTCAACGCCAATCATCAATTCACGGCCATTCGGTCGGGCTAAATAAGGTTCAATGGATACGCCGTTAATACGCGCATCCGGATTTTTCTTATGCACCATATCCATTATGTCGTGGTAGGCGTTGCGTACCGACGGCGCATTGGTAATGTTGAGGCGAACGCCACCGGCCTCGGTCTTGCGCACCAAATCAGGGGAATCAACTTTCATGGCAATCGGGAAACCAATCTGTTCGGCGAGCAACAAGGCTTCCGTCGGAGAGCGCGCCACCATAGTTTGTGCGACCGGGATACGGAAGGCCCGCAAAATGGCTTTTGATTCCATTTCGGAAAGAACTTTGCGGTGTTCTTGCAATACCGCCTCAATCAACATCTTGGCCCCTTCAGTTTCCTTGCGGGCTTGCCGCAAGGTGGCAACCGGGGTTTGCAACAGCAATTTCTGATTCTGATAATAAGTCGAGATATGCCAATAAAGCTCAACCGCGGCCTCGGGCATACGAAAAGCGGGAATGCCCGACTGATCAAGCAACGTGCGACCTTCGATCACCTCCGCTTCGCCCATCCAACTGGCGAGAATCGGTTTAGACGTCAGTTTGCAAATATCAAGCAGGCCTTGAGCCACTTGCAGCGGTTCTGTCATCGCTTGTGGGGTCAGAATCACCAGAATACCGTCGACTCCTTCGTCTTCAGAAACCGCAATAATGGCCTCACGATAACGTTCTGGCGTGGCGTCACCCATAATGTCAATCGGATTATTGCGCGACCAAGCCGAGGGCAGCTTGGTATTGAGCACTTTCATCGTCTCGGAAGAAAGTTCGGCCAGCGGAATGTGTAAGTCACCGGCACGATCGGCGGCCAAAGCCCCCGGCCCGCCGCCGTTAGTCACAACAGCCAGACGATTACCCAACGGGCAGAATTTTGAAGCCAGGGCTTTTGAGGCATAAAACAATTGGCCGATATTTTGTACCCGCACCACCCCTGCGCGACGAATCGCCGCATCAAAGACCGAATCTGATCCGGCGAGCATCCCGGAGTGCATTTTTACCGCCGCTGTCCCGGCCGCATGACGCCCGGCCTTGAGCAGAATAATCGGCTTGATACGCGCGGCCGAGCGCAGGGCGCTCATAAAACGCCGGGAGTTTCTGATGCCTTCGATGTAAAGCAGAATGTAATGGGTGCGATTGTCGCAAACCAGATAATCCAGAATTTCACCAAAGTCGACATCCGCCGTTCCGCCGAGTGAAATAACGCTGGAAAAGCCGACATTGTTACTTTTGGCCCAGTCAAGCACGGCGGAACACATGGCCCCCGACTGCGAAACCAACGCCAAATGGCCAATGCTGGCATTAACACGCGCAAAGGTGGCATTAAGGCCGAGTTCAGGGCGAATGATTCCAATGCAATTCGGGCCAAGCACGCGGATGCCGTAACTACGGGCAATTTCAAGGGTTTTACGCTCAAGCGCTGCACCGGAATGACCGGCTTCGGCAAAGCCCGCCGTGATAATAATCACGCACTTGATGCCGCTACGGCCACACTGCGCGACGATTTCTGGGACGGCTTGCGGACGGGTCGCAATGATCGCAAGTTCAACACGGGAACCCGTATCTTCAATCGTTTTATAGGCTTTTACACCCTGAATGGTGTCGTGTCTCGGATTGATGGGATACAAGCGACCTTTGTAACTTGAATCCAAGATGTTCTTAAACAGAATATTACCAACGGATTTTTCGCGGTCAGAAGCCCCGATGACTGCC
>CAIWVX010000241.1 GCA_903916205.1 uncultured beta proteobacterium | reverse complement strand
GTTCAACATGCTTACTCTGAAGCAGCAGCGCACACAGCGCCGGCGTTAGCGTCAGCGCGACAATGCCCGAAAGAGTCACCGAAATCGCTACGGTTACCGCAAATTGTTGGTACAGCTTGTCGGCAATGCCGCCAAGAAAAGCCACCGGGATGAACACCGCGCACAGCACCAGAACAATCGCTACTACGGCGCTTGATACTTCCTGCATGGCTTTGATGGCGGCGGCTCGGGGAGCCATTTTTTCTTCCCAAATTAGGCGCTCCACATTCTCCAACACAACAATAGCATCATCGACGACAATCCCAATGGCCAGCACCATAGCGAATAGCGTCAGCGTATTGATCGAAAAACCAAATAGCCATAAACCGGCAAAGGTACCGATCAGCGACACCGGCACCGCCACCAGCGGGATCAGTGTCGCACGCCAGTTTTGCAGAAAAAGGAAGACCACCAATGCCACCATGATCAGCGCTTCGATCAGCGTATGGACGACCTCGGTGATTGAGGCTTGAACAAATTTTGTGGTGTCAAACGGGACGACATAATCCATGCCGCTGGGGAACTTTTGCTTCAGCTCTTCCATTTTTCGACGAACACGCTCAGCGACTTCCAGTGCATTAGCCCCCGATTGCAGGAAGATACCGACACCGACGACCGGCTTGCCCTGCAAGGACGTACTGGCATCATAATTTTGCGCCCCCAGTTCAACCCGGGCGACGTCCTTGACGGTCAGAATGCCTTTTGGCCCGTCAGCACGAATGACGATATTGCCGAATGCTTCCGGCGTTGTTAGTCGTCCCTTGGCGGTGACCGTATAAACCAGTTGCTGCCCTTTGGGCGCGGGTTCTTGGCCGATCTTGCCCGCCGCGTTTTGTTTGTTTTGGGCGGCGATGGCGTTGGCAATCTCCGTGGTGGTCACCCCCAACTGCGCCATGCGGTCTGTTTTGAGCCACAGACGCATCGAGTAATCCAGCGCCCCAAAAATTTGCGCGTCGCCAACCCCCGGTATGCGTTTGAGGTCATCGACAATATTGACCAGTGCGTAATTCGACAGATAAAGCGGCGATAGCGTGCCATCCGGCGAGGTAATCGTCGCCACCATCAGGATGTCGTTGGAACGCTTCTGGACGGTCACCCCATACTGGCGCACCACATCGGGCAAACGCGGTTCGGCGATTTTGACGCGATTATTTACATTCACCGTGGCCATATCCACATTGGTGCCAACTTCAAAAGACGCGGTGATTACCAGCCCGCCATTGGACGCCGCGCTGGAGTTGAAATACATCAGATTTTCAACGCCCGAGAGCTGCTCCTCAATCGGAGCCGCGACGGTTTTGGCCAGCGTTTCTGCGGAAGCGCCGGGGTAGTTGGCGGAAATAATCACTGTCGGTGGCACCACGTCCGGGTACTGGGCGATGGGCAAAACCCGAGCCGCCATGATTCCGGCAATGACAATGACGATGGAGATAACCGAGGCAAAAATCGGTCGATTGATAAAGAAACGTGACATGGTGGCGACTTATCCTTTTCTCAGACCGCTTACGGCTTGCTTGGCGCAGCAGGCGGTGCGGACGGTGGACTCTGCGGAATCACCATCGCCCCCGGCCTGAGTTTCATCAGATTATCGACGATGACTTTATCCCCAGCCTGTAAGCCTTGAGTCACCACCCAATCCTTATCGCGCCATTCGGCGGTTTCTACCGGGCGTGGCGCGACTTTGTTTT
>CAIWVX010000240.1 GCA_903916205.1 uncultured beta proteobacterium | reverse complement strand
TTCCCTGAAGAAGAAATCGATTTTCTTCAGTCAACCGATGCGTTCGGGCGACTGGATCGTTTGCAGAACCGGCTAACCTCGGTATTTGAACGTGCCAGCCAAGGGAAATTACTGCAAAGCGGTTTACACGTCGTCATCGCGGGCCAGCCCAATGTCGGTAAATCGAGCCTGCTTAACCGATTGGCCGGTGATGATCTCGCCATTGTGACGCCGCTCGCCGGAACCACCCGCGACCTAGTGCGCGGAACACTTCAGATTGAGGGCATACCGCTCCACATCATCGACACCGCCGGATTGCGCGATACCGATGATGAAATCGAAAAAATGGGTATTGAACGCACCTGGCGCGCGATAGAGCAGGCGGATGCCGTCATCTTGCTGGTGGATGCTCGAACGGGAGTCACCGAATCGGATCAACAAATTCTGGCAAAACTCCCCCGTGGTTTGGAGCGCATTACCGTTCATAACAAGGTGGATCTTCTTCAGCGTGACGCAGAAATTCAGGGCGAAAAGGGTGGAGTAGCGATTTCACTATCTGCTAAATACGGCAAAGGAATTTTTTTATTGCGTCAAGAATTATTGCGCATTGCCGGCGGACTCCCCGCAGAAGATGTATTCATCGCCCGAGAACGCCATCTTCACGCGCTCAAACAAACCAGCGAACATATCGCCACAGGTCGCTCGCAATTACCCCAATTCGACCTCTTTGCCGAAGAATTGAGATTGGCTCAGATGGCACTCAGTTCAATCACCGGGGAGTTTTCCGCCGATGATTTACTGGGCGAAATATTTAGCCGCTTTTGTATTGGAAAATAGTAAGCTTTCCTGACTGTTCCGCACACTACTGCATAATCCATTGATAGTCCGCTTAAATGCGGATTTTTTGTTCCGCTAACGACTTGCATTAAGGCGATTGCATGAATGCTAATGTCGGTTACGCCATCGCTGACGATGCGGCCACGGGTGTTGAGAATGTCGGCGGCGGCCAGAAGCAGGCTGTCGTTGCCGCGCAAGGTGCCGCTGTTGGCCAGGGTGCCGGTGGCGGCGAGGTCGAGGTCGGCGGCGGCGATCAGGGCACCATTCGGTTGGAGTTCGAAGCTGTTGCTGCGAGTGAGGTAGACCACGGGGACGAGCACTATTGGAGGCGAATCAATTTCGTTCATAAAGGCACATCCGACGATCAAGAATACCCATGAACTCGCTAATAAAGCGTTCATCGTTACTTTTCTCTTTTTATTGGGCTAATTATGGTAGGGACACTGCCCCGCTTAACCCCCATACACTTTCTCTCTGGAGAATTGACCCAGGTCCATTTTCTGTTCTTTTCTGGCTTTTTATCGGCTTTTCTCGCTCTGCACCCCTTTTCCCGGTGCCGACTTTATGGATGCATGCAACGAGCATCGCATCCATCCAAGAATTTAAGACTACCGATTGATTGATAGCCCTTGGCTCTCATACAATCGCCAAGATGGTCGCGCAATCGTAAGTTAGCGTTGATTTCATTCGGATCAGTCGGCAATCTTGCGGCTTGAATTCTGTCCTCAAGAAAACGTACATCCTCGTGGTTTATCGAGCCGCATACAGCCAAATCTATTCGTCGCTCCTCTCTAGTCATCCCATCCTTGATCCAATGAGCGCCGTAGGGTTTGAGATTTCGATCAACGGGTCTGACGCTTTCAAAAAAACAGCCTGAAAGAACCACAACGAGTGTTAACGTAAAGAGACTCGGAAATTTCATTTTGCAGCCTTGAGCAGAGTAGAGATCGCATTCCATACTTCCGGCGATAATCCTTCTGCTGCCGCAAAAGGCATCGCCACAGGAATTGCACCTACTGTGATTCCTTTGTTGTATACGGCGCGTTGTGTGTCACTCATCCCCCGAGTGATATTTCCTTGCCCATCATACAGGCCGCTGAGTTTCCCGCCAATCATGTCATGCGAGCCGGAAAACGCCTCAATCAGCTTATCCTGCCAACTGCCGGCGGCATATGGTGTACCGAAAAACACACCCTTGTTGCCCTGAAGACCACCAGTGTCTCCTAGCATCTTCTGGCCTTCGGGGGTTTTGATGAAGTCATCAAGATTGCCATTGAATTGAATAGGTTTTGTAGTATCGATTGACCCGTCTGGACTCTTTGAAAAAGTGCATCGCTCATTTGCCGCCCCGCACAGCAAATCCAGATCGAAACGCGTACCGCCCACTTTGGTACCATCGCTGCGAACGCCTACGCTCGGCCCACTCAGATTAGTAAGGACTTTGCCCGTCGAGTCGACCACACCGGCAAATTTCTGCGAGTCAGCAATCATCAGGTCACGCATCTTCTCCGCCGCCGCCGAGAGGCTTTTCTTGGTCACCGCCGATGTACCATTCCCCGACACCGCACCCACCAGCACATTCATAACCCGCTCCTGCAAATTAACGTCCTTGATCTTTTCCTGAATGACTTTTTTATCCTCTTCGGTGGCGGTTTTAAGTTGCTCTTGCAAGGCCTTTCTCTGATCTTGCGCGTAGTCGCCT
>CAIWVX010000239.1 GCA_903916205.1 uncultured beta proteobacterium | reverse complement strand
CACTGCCAGGCTCCTAATTGATGTGAAGACCTTAAACAGGTGACAATGTTTAAGCGAGCATAGAAGAAAAATGCGGAGTGGTAGTTCAGTCGGTTAGAATACCGGCCTGTCACGCCGGGGGTCGCGGGTTCGAGTCCCGTCCACTCCGCCAATAAACATAAAATATGTTGTAAATCAAACGCTTACAATTATTTTTCTTAGGTTGATCAACTCACACCTCAATTTTTCTGCAATGTCTTTCCTTCAGGCTCATTTCTAGCAGCACGTTCCGTCAATATTTTTATAATTTAGTCTTTTCTTGCCATAATGCTCGCACACAAAGGATGGGAGCGATCATGGCGAGAAAGAGCGAGCGGGCAGCGCTGGTGTTGTCGCAAGAGAACCGGGCAAAATTGCGCGAACTTTGCGGCATTGCGGACAACCGCAGTTCGTGAAGTGGAGCGTGGAGGGGTGATCTTGTCACCTTTTCATTAAGGGATTAAGCCGCTCTTTTATTCAGCCGAGCAGTTTGACTGTTGCTGCTGTAAAAGATTGGTTTGTCGTCGTGACGGCAGCACTCCGTTTGGCACGATAAGCGCGTTCAAATTGAGTTGGCGAGAGGTCGTTGAGGCTTGAGTGCATGCGGGTTGTGTTGTACCAGCCCTCGATGTAAGCGAACACGCACAGCTTCGTTTGTTCTCGGGTGGCGAAGTTCTACCCGTGAGTTTCTTCAACTTTCAGCAAATGCCAGAAACTCTCCATGGGCGCGTTGTCATAACAGTTTCCAGTGCGGCTGATCGACAGGCGTATTGACACCCACAGTCAGAATGGAAGATCACGCCGGGTGGCGATTTGCGCGTGGCGTTCGCCATCTGCAAGGCCTCCAATACGAGTTGCCGTGTCATCTCTGTGCCTCCATGGCCCAGCCGACGATTTTGCGCGTCAACAGGTCCAGAACGGCCCACACATAGAGCCACCCTCCTGTATCCACACATAGGTGATCTCGGAGAGCTCTGATCTGGCGCTTTTGCGCGTGACTTGGCGTCAACGCTCGGATCGCAACTAAAATTCTGGCCCAGCCGGTTGGGCGCGACCGGCAAGGCGTGCGCTGAGTCTGTCGTTACCTTGTATTTCTTGCCCGCTTTGGCGCGTAGCCCCATCGCCTGCATCAGCGCCTTGATGCGATTTATGCTGAAGGTGTAGCCGTCTTGCGCACACAACGTCCGGTAGATGCGCGGCGCGCCGTAACGACCACGATGCGCATCAAACACGTCGCTGATGCTTGCCTTCAAGGCACCCCGTTCCTGCGCCCGCTTGGAAGGTGCTCTTCCGTGCCAGGCGTGAAACCCCGATTGGGTGACGCCGAGCACCCGACAAACGATTGACAGCGCGTAGGTCATGAGTTCAGCAAGGATGAAGGCGTACTTCACAGGCTCTCGTGCGCCCACCCACTACAAATCACATAGCGCCATGAGTTGTTTGACCGCCGGACGCGACTACAGGGGAAAATCCATCTTCAGTTGTTCGGGACGACGATCGCAGATCGTGCGCGGATCACCAGTTCTTGCTCTGCACTCAGGTGGCACCCCGTGCCTATCTTCTTGCCCCGTACTTACGGCTTGAGCGCCGCCCGCTCCGTACAAGCGCAAGGCCGCATTTACCGCGGCCCAGCTCAAGCCGGTTTATGCAACGATCTGCACCACTCCCTCGACGGTGCAGTCGTACCACCTGCTTTCGTCTCTCTTGCAGTACTTCTCGCGATGGCTTGCGGGCATCTTCTTTATCCATGCCTCTTCGACACAAAATTACGACAAAAATTCTCGTATATTTCGTGCCGGGTCAATAGTTGCGCGACTGGTGCATAGCTTCTCCGATGAACCAAGCTGACTCCGTGAGTTTTTAACTCTTCTAGGTGAACTGCCGTGGGATACCCTTTGTGCCGATTAAATCCGTACATTGGATAGCGTGCGTGCAATTCAAGCATTGCAGCATCGCGAACCGTCTTGGCAAGAATAGAGGCGGCGGCGATAGATGCCACTTTACTATCGCCGCCGATGATGGCTTCAACTGAACAGGCTAGCTTCGGACATTTATTGCCATCAACTAAAACATGATCGGGCTTGATTTTAAGTTTCTCTACCGCACGTTGCATGGCTAATAAACTAGCTTGGAGGATGTTGATTTGGTCGATTTCGTCGACGCTGGCTTCAGCAACGGCCCAAGCCAGCGCTTTATCATAAATCGCTATAGCTAGGTCATTTCGGCGTTTTGCTGAGAGTTTTTTGGAATCATTTAAGCCTAGGATGGGGTATTTTGGATCAAGGATTACAGCGGCCGCCACAACGGGGCCAGCCAACGGGCCTCGACCGGCCTCATCAACGCCACATACTAGACCTTCAGGAACCCATAAGGACATTGCGCTTTTCATCAGGGAGGCAATCAAGAATGGCCGCAGCCGCCTTTTCGGCTGTATTCTGTTTAAGTTGCAGGTGAATTTCGCGAAAAACCAGAGCGATTTGCTCACAACTGGCCTTGTTAGCATAGAAATTAAGCAATGCTTGGGCGAGATTTTGTGGCGTAGCATCGTTCTGAATGAACTCGGGAACAACAAATTTACCCGCTAGGATATTGGGCAAACCAACGTAGGGCAAATAGCCCATGCGCTTCATTAGCAGATGTGTCAAGGAAGCCATTTTATAAACAATAGCCATCGGTCGCTTGAGTAATGCGGCTTCGAGTGTAGCGGTACCACTTGCCACCAAAACAGCATCGGAAGCCATCATGGCTTCGTGAGCGTGTCCAAACAGCATTCTGATAGGCAAATCTCTGGCGTTACAGCGATACAACGCTGACTCAAACATCAAACGCGTTTCCCGAGTCGCCAATGGGACAAGAAAAACAGTGTTCGGTAATTTTTCTGAAATTTCGCGAGCCGTGGCGATGAATGTATCTGCCATGTATTTAAGTTCAGATTGCCGACTTCCTGGCAATAAGGCGAACACCGGCTGCTGTAAAGGTAAATCGAGTAATTCTCGGGCGCTAAGACGACCATCCTCAATGGGTAATATATCGGCTAATGGATGTCCCACAAAAGTGACGGGAATGCCTTGTTTTTCGTAGAGGGCTGATTCAAAAGGGAACAAGGTCAATACCCGAGTTACGGCAGCACCAATTTTGTGAATTCGTTTTCCGCGCCACGCCCAAATTGATGGGCTAGCGTAATGAACACAGGGTATTCCTCGTTTTTTTAGCCCTTTTTCAAGACCAAGATTAAAATCAGGAGCGTCAATGCCAATGAAAATATCGGGCCGATCAGCCAGCAGACGACGTTTAAGCGCGTTACGAATGGCGGATATTTCGCGGTAATGTTTTAGTACCTCGAAGTAACCACGCACAGCAAGTTTTTCGAGTGGATACCAAGCCTTGAAACCTTCATTAACCATTTTTGGCCCCCCAATCCCATAAAAAATGGCATTGGGGAGTTTTGATTTGAGCGCTTGGATCAGGTGACTCGCCAACAAATCGCCAGAGGCCTCACCCGCCACCATGGCAATTTTCAATCCATCCGAAATCATCTGATGATGCCGCGCTTTGAGGTGGCAAGGAAATCTACAATAGGTTGGAGTTCATGATGAAGCTTGGCTTCATCGGATAGCTTGATACGCGCTTCTTCGAGCATCAAACCGGATTTGTAAAGAATTCGGTAAGCACGCTTTAGCGCCATTAAGGCATCAGGTGAGAACCCCCGACGTTTTAGTCCTTCCGCATTGATACCAAAAGGCGTTGCCGTATTGCCGGCGGCCATAACGAAAGGAGGAATATCCTGCAAAACAACGGTGCCCACAGCCGTCATGGTGTGCGCACCGATCCGACAAAATTGATGAACGCCCGTATACCCGCCGAGAATAGCCCAGTCATCGACATGAACATGTCCGGCTAATTGCGCATTGTTTGCAAAAGTCGTTTTATTACCCACCTGGCAATCATGCGCGATATGGACGTAAGCCATGATCCAATTATCGTCACCCATCCGAGTCACCCCCGCATCCTGCGTGGTGCCAAGGTTGAAGGTACAAAATTCACGAATGGTATTTCGTTCGCCGATAATTAATTGTGTCGGTTCGCCCGCATATTTTTTATCCTGTGGCGCTTCACCAATTGAACAAAACTGGTAAATCCGGTTATCACAACCGATTTTTGTGTGACCAGTGACAACGACGTGAGGACCAATCCAGGTATTTTTATCAATTTCAACATGCGGACCGATAATCGAATAGGCACCGACTGAAACGCCAGGCCCCAATTTGGCTCCCGGATGAATAATTGCGGTTGAATGAATCATATTTTCACTCACACAAAAATCATTCTACGATATCGCGCTTGGCACACATTAATTCTGCTTCGGCAACGACTTCACCGTCAACACGGGCTTCAACTTTATATTTCCAGATACCGCGCATTTGACGCATGATTTCAACGTGTAAATGGAGCTGGTCGCCTGCTGTTACCGGCTTTTTGAAACGTGCATTATCTATGCCGACGAAATAGAAAACTGAGTTTTCATCCGGTTTCGAGCCCATTGTTTTGAACGAGAGAATCCCGGCGGCTTGCGCAAGAGCTTCCATAATCAAAACACCCGGCATCACTGGATGGTGCGGGAAATGTCCAACAAAAAAAGGCTCATTAATGGTGATGTTCTTGTATGCATGCAGTGACTTGCCTGGCTCGCATTCAACCACACGGTCTACTAACAAAAAGGGATAACGATGTGGTAGGTGCTCTAAAATTGCGTGGATATCCATTGCATTCAAGATTGATTCTCCAGTTGTTGAAGTTTATGTTCTAATTCCGCGACTCGATCAGCAAGCTTGGCGAGTCGCTTAATTTGCGCCGCATTCTGTAACCAGTTCTCATGCGCATCAAGCGGAAAAATACTGGTGTACTGCCCTGATTTGCTCAGATTTTTGGTCACCATCGTCCCTGCGGAAATATGAACATCATCGGCGATATCAAGGTGCCCAATAACCATTCCGGCACCACCAATCGTACAACGCTTTCCAATTCGAGTGCTCCCAGCCACACCAACACACCCCGCCATAGCGGTGTGTTCTCCAATCGTGACGTTATGGGCAATTTGAATTTGATTGTCGAGTTTAACGCCATTTCCAATGCGGGTATCGTCTAACGCGCCACGGTCAATTGAGGTATTCGCACCAATTTCAACATCATCACCAATAATAACTCGGCCAATTTGTGGGATTTTTATCCAGCATTCATCCTCTGGGGCAAAGCCAAAACCATCAGCGCCAATAATCGCTCCGGCGTGAATAATGGCCCGTTGGCCAATTAAGCAGGCGTTATAGATAACAACATTTGGATAAATGACTGAATCATTGCCAATGGAGACATCGTCACCAATAACACAACCGGGGTACAGGGTGATATTTTCGCCCATACTGACACCTTCGCCGACAAAAACATGAGCGCCAATGCTTGCCGAGTCAGGAATGTTGGATAGAATCACCGCCGATGAATGAATCTTTCTTGGAGGAGGTACGACGGGGTTGAGTAGAGCGACAACCCGTG
>CAIWVX010000238.1 GCA_903916205.1 uncultured beta proteobacterium | reverse complement strand
TCCGCGCGGCGGCGCTTCGGGCGGCATGCCTGCCGGTCCGGGCGGCGCTCCCGCGGGTGCTCCGCCGGCGGGCAGCGCGCCGAGCGGCAAGTGATTCGGCCGTCTTCGTCAACCTGAAAGGACTGAACACCCCATGATGACCCTCCTCCTCGCCGAGATCCTCTCGCAGGCGCAAGTGGCCGCTCCGGCTCAGCGGGCGCCGGCGCAGCCCGCGCCCGCCGCCCCTGCCCTCACCATTGGCTCCAAGGCCCCGCTGCCGGAGATCTCCGACTTCATCCGCGGCGACAAGCCCACGTTCTTCGAGCCGGGAAAGGTCTACGTGCTCGAGTTCTGGGCAACCTGGTGCGGCCCGTGCCGCCAGGGCATGCCGCACCTCACGAAGGTGGCCGAGGAGATGAAGCCCAAGGGCGTGGTGGTGGTGGGCATCAGCGACGAGAAGCCCGACACCGTGCGCAGCTTCCTCGAGAAGGACGAGTGGAAGCAGAAGGCGCGCTACATCCTGGCCACGGACCCCGACCGCTCGACGCAACGCGACTACATGGAGGCGGCCGGGCAGAACGGCATCCCCACGGCGTTCATCGTGAAGGAAGGCGTGGTCCAGTGGATCGGCCATCCCATGGAGATGGACGAGCCGCTCGCCAAGATCGTGGCCGGTACCTGGGACCCGAAGGCCGCCAAGCAGGGCTTCGAGGACGAGGCCGCCGAGCAGATGAAGGTGATGGCCAAGCAGAACGCCATTACCACAGATTTTTTCGCGGCGGGTTTCGCTGCGGGTTTTTTCACGGGTTTAACGGCGGCCTTAGCGACGGGCTTGGTTGCTGCTTTTGCAGCTTGGGCTACCGCTTTAACGGCAGGGGTTTTGGCGATTTTTTCAGCCATGATTTTATCCTCTCGGAAGTTAAAAATTGGGTAAAAAGTAAAACTTAGCGCTCTTTATACTACAACTGCATCATTTCTCAAATTATTGGCTACAATTCGCGCTCCTTTCGTTCTAAGCTTCATCAGAAGGCGAGGTCTGCAACTGAGGTAGGCGACCATGCAATTGGGTTAATTCAGCAAGTTGTTCTGCATGCCACGCGGCGACTTGTTGCCAAGTAAAACGCCATTCCCAATAGCCTTCGGCCTGTCCTGGCTGGTTCATCCGGCTATGCGAATCAAGGCCAAGTATATCTTGTAGCGGAATAATCGATAAGGCCGCCACAGAAGCTGAAGCGGCGCGGATTAAATCCCAGTGAATGGATTCGCCAGAGATGCCAAGGTAGCGACGGATATAATTTCTCTGGTGCTCGTCCAACGATTGCCACCAGCCTTGGCTGGTATCGTTGTCATGGGTGCCGGTATAGACGACGGTATTGGATTCAAAATTATGCGGCAGATACCAGTTGTCAGAATGGCCGTCGAAGGCGAAGTGTAGAATGCGCATTCCGGGAAGCTTAAAGGCATCGCGCAGAGCGGTGACTTCCGGGGTAATGGTGCCGAGATCCTCGGCGATAATTCTTAGGCGTTGATGGCCTTTGGGTTTGTCGATGGCGTTATTCAAAGCGTTAAATAAAGCCATTCCTGGCCCACTTTTCCAGAGCCCGTTAATCGCTGTCGCCGAGTCGGCGGGGATTTCCCAGTAGGATTCAAAGCCACGAAAATGATCGATGCGTACCACATCGCAAAGTGCCAACGTCGATTTCATCCGCTCAATCCACCAGCGATACGCTTCTTTTTCGTGCGCCGGCCAGTTGTAAAGCGGATTTCCCCAACGCTGACCGTCAGCGCTGAAGTAATCAGGCGGCACTCCAGCGACAACGCGTGGTCGGCCTTGCTCATCAAGATCAAACAATATCTGGTTGGCCCAAACATCGGCACTATGGGGAGAAACAAATATCGGCATGTCGCCAACAATTTCAATGCTTTTAGAATTGGCGTATTCCTTTAATGCTAACCACTGCTTAGAAAAGCACCACTGACAAAATTTCCAAAAATTGCATTCATCGGCCAAGACTATTTGGGCCTCATGCAAAGCTTGAGCCTGACGTTGAGCCAAGGGCGTTGGCCAGTCTTGCCAGACTTTTCCGTCGCCGCCGTATTGAGAATCGAGTGCCATGAATAACGCGTAGTCCTCAAGCCAGCTTTTTTGGCTAAGGCAAAATGACAAGAATGTTTGGTGTGAATCTTCTCGAGTATCGGCAAAAAATCGTGCCGCCGCCAGACGCAGTTGGGCTAGGCGGAACGTTTTTACTTCTGGGTAGTTGACGCGATCATCGCTGAAGTTGCATGGCCTATTGAGGTCAGCTTCAGTCAACCATCCCGAATCGCGGAGTTGTACGAGGTCAATCAGTAATTCATTACCGGCAAAAGCCGAAGGGCTCATGTAAGGTGAATTGCCCGGCCCAACACCGCCTAGCGGTAATACCTGCCACAAGCTCTGTTTAGCGGCGGCTAGCCAATCGACGAAATGAAAGGCTGCCGAACCTAGGTCGCCCGAACCATGCGCGCCGGGTAACGAGGTGGGATGGAGCAGGATGCCGCTGTATCGCTGGCTTGTCATGAGGCTAGTCCTGTGTCAAAAGTTGCACGCTTTGGCCTAGCAGGACGCTCGACCCAGATCTTAAAACCGGGGCGAACGGATGATCAGCGGCGCTGTCGCAAATTTGCGACCAGTTGCCCGGAGGCAAGTGAAAAATCAGGCTTTCGTTTTCGCGGTTGAATAAGATGAGTAAGGGGGATGAGGTGGCGCTTAACACGGTGGTCAACACCACGCCCAGAATACCTTGAGGCGAAGCGTTCCAGTCCTCCGAATTCATTTCATGCCCGTCCGGGTGCCACCAGATGACGTCGCGCTGCCCTTGGGCGTTGGTTTGTCCAGATAACCAGGCTTTGCTCCGCAGTTGCGGGAAGCGTTGGCGCAGTGCGATCAATCCGGCGGTAAATTCCAATAAATGGGTATCCGCATTTTCCCAGTTAAGCCAAGTGAGCGTGTTGTCCTGGCAGTAGGCATTGTTGTTGCCCAACTGTGTGCGGCCAAGTTCATCACCTCCTTGCAACATCGGTATGCCTTGGGCAACAAAAAGCGTTGCTAGTAAAGCGCGCTGAAGACGATGCCGACGTAGACGAATTTTTGGATTGGCGCTTGGCCCTTCTTCACCACAATTACACGACAGATTGTGCTCATGGCCATCCCGATTGTTTTCGCCATTCAGCTCATTATGCTTATGCTTGTAGCTCACCAAGTCGCACAGCGTGAAACCGTCATGGGTGGTAATGAAATTGAGGCTCGATTGCGGAGTGCGTCCATTGTGACGAAAAATATCGCTCGACCCCGACAGCCGTTGCGCTAATGCCGCCGAACCCAGTTCGCCCGTCAGCCAGAAGGCGCGAATGTCGTCACGAAAGCGGTCATTCCATTCACTCCATCCACTAGGAAAACGTCCGAGATGATAGCCGTCCGGCCCCAGATCCCACGGCTCGGCAATCAGTTTCACCTTAGCCAGCATCGGGTCTTGTCGAATCGCCGCGAGAAAGCCGCTATTACGGGTGAGGGTCGCCGCCAGATCAAAACGAAAGCCGTCAACGTGCATCTCTCCCACCCAGTAGCGAAGCGCATCCATGACCAGTTGCAGAACACGGGGATGGGCCAGATTCAGGGTGTTGCCGCAGCCGCTGAAATTCTCATAGCGACTTGGATCATCGGCGGATAGCAGGTAATAACTGGCGTTATCAATACCACGAAAAGAAACGGTGGGACCGTTTTCATCGGTCTCTGCGCTGTGGTTGAACACCACGTCGAGAATGACTTCAATTCCGGCGGCATGTAATGACTGAACCATGGAACGGAATTCAGAAATAACCGATTGACCATCGACTCGTGCGGCATAGCGTGGTTCGGGGGCAAAAAACGCGAGGGTGTTATAGCCCCAGTAATTCGTGCCACCCGAATTAACCAGTCGTTCTTCGTCAAGAAAACAATGCACGGGCAACAAATTGACTGCCGTAATTCCGAGTTGGTGGTAATGCTTAAGCATGGCCGGTGTAGCCAAACCGGCATAGGTGCCACGTAAGGCCTCGGGAACCTCGGGATGAAGGCGTGTCGCTCCTTTTACATGCAGCTCGTAAAGCACCGAATCCGCAAGGGCGATGGCGGGTGGCGAATCCTTACCCCAATCATAGGCGTCATCGACGATACAGGCTTTTAGCCCGGTTGTTGCATCTGATCGCGCTGAGTAGGAAAAATCACCGCTCAGTTGACGGGCATAGGGATCGAGTAACAGGCGCTGCGGATCAAAAGCGTGGCCGGGAGTGTTCGTCCCATAGACGCGGTAAGCGTAGCAAAGCCCCGGTCGGGCATGGGCCAGATAGCCGTGCCAAACTTGGTCGGAACAGCACAGCAAAGGCCGCGTGTGCAGCGTGCCATCGTCGTCGAAGAGACATAATTCGACCCGTTCGGCATGGGCTGAAAACAAAGCAAAATTGACGCCGGAACCATCCCAGTGTGCGCCAAGTGGCCACGGCCTCCCGGCGCTGAGTGTCGCGTCGATGCTCAGTGCTCCCATTCAAAATAGACCGTTGCCAGTGGCGGAAGGGTTAATTCAATCGACCAATCACGGCCATGCGACGGGATTTTTTCGGCATCAACGATGCCGAAGGCATTGCCGACATTGCTGCCGCCGTAGTATTTCGAGTCGGTATTTATGCGTTCGTGATAGGTGCCTGGGCCGGGGACGCCAATTCGGTATTCTTGGCGAACGACCGGGGTGAAATTACACACACAAATAATCGCTTTTGATCGATCCTGACCTCGGCGCAAGAAAGCGAGAACCGAGTTTTCCGAGTCATTGGCAGAAATCCACTCAAAGCCCGAGGGATCAAAATCATTTTCGTGTAACGCAGGCGTCTTCCGGTAAAGCCTGTTGAGGTCGCGTATCAGGCGCTGAACACCCTCGTGCAAGGGGAAGTCAAGCAGACACCAGTCAAGTGATTTCTCAGCATCCCATTCGTTCCACTGCGCAAACTCGCCGCCCATGAATAATAGTTTTTTGCCGGGGTGGGCCCACATGAAGCCGTAAAGCGCTCGAAGATTGGCAAATTTCTGCCAATAATCTCCGGTCATTTTGCTAATCAATGAGCCTTTGCCGTGCACCACTTCGTCGTGCGACAAGGGCAGGATAAAGTTTTCTGTGAAGGCATAAAGCAAGCCGAAAGTGAGCTGATTGTGGTGGTAGCGTCGATGAATCGGATCGTGTGACATGTAGTCCAGCACATCATGCATCCAGCCCATATTCCACTTGT
>CAIWVX010000237.1 GCA_903916205.1 uncultured beta proteobacterium | reverse complement strand
CCGATCTCGTCATGCATGACGTTGGTTATGCACTGACAACGAGCCGAGTTCGATGTGTGTCGTTAGTGCCAAGCTTTAACCCATACTTTTGATGACCCAAAACCGACGCTCGCCAATAACCGAAAATAGCCTGCGTGATACAATCCCCGCCTTTCTAATTGGCTTGTGAGGCGTCTCATGTTTTCCGCGAAAAATACTTTGGCAAAGGTTGACCCTGAACTCTGGACGTCGATTGAAGACGAAAATCGTCGTCAGGAAGATCATATTGAATTGATTGCCTCCGAGAATTACGTTAGCCATGCGGTGATGGAAGCTCAAGGCTCGCAACTGACGAATAAATACGCCGAAGGGTATCCGGGTAAGCGCTATTACGGCGGTTGTGAGTGCGTTGATGTGGCCGAGCAGATTGCGATTGAGCGTGTCAAAAAATTGTTTGGTGCCGACTGTGCCAACGTGCAGCCGAACTCGGGTTCGCAAGCGAATCAGGCGGTATTGATGGCCTTTGCCAAACCGGGTGATACCTTGATGGGCATGAGTCTTTCTGAAGGCGGCCACTTGACGCACGGGATGGCGCTCAATATGTCCGGCAAATGGTTCAACGTGGTTTCTTATGGGCTCGATGCCAAAGAAGAAATTGACTACGACAAAATGGAAGCGCTGGCCTTAGAGCACAAGCCGAAGATCCTGATTGCTGGGGCTTCGGCGTATTCGCTGCGCATCGACTTCAAGCGGTTTGCTCAGGTCGCTAAAAAAATTGGGGCCATTTTTTGGGTGGATATGGCGCATTACGCGGGCTTGATTGCCGCCGGTTGCTATCCTAATCCCGTTCCTTTTGCCGACGTGGTGACTTCGACCACGCACAAAACCTTGCGTGGCCCACGCGGGGGCATCATTCTGATGAAAGCCGAACACGAAAAAGCCATTAATTCGGCGATTTTCCCCGGCTTACAAGGCGGCCCGCTGATGCATGTGATCGCCGCCAAAGCGGTGGCTTTTAAAGAAGCCGCGACGCCCGAGTTCCGTGTCTATCAAGAACAAGTGCTTGCCAATGCGAAGGTGTTGTCACGCGTGTTGTCGGAAGAGCGGGGGTTGCGCATTGTTTCTGGGCGCACCGAATCGCACGTTTTTTTGATTGACCTGCGGCCTAAGAACATCACCGGCAAAGAAGCGGAAGCCGTGCTGGGTAATGTTCATATCACGGTTAACAAAAACGGCATCCCGAACGATCCGCAAAAACCAACGATTACTTCCGGCATTCGTCTCGGGTCGCCCGCGATGACGACCCGAGGATTTACTGAAATCGAAGCCGAAGAAGTCGCCCATCTGATTGCCGACGTGCTCGACGCGCCCAACGATGAGGCGGTGCTAACGCGGGTGCGCAAAGATGTTGCGGTGTTGTGCAAGAAGTTTCCGGTTTACGGAGCCTAAAAACAGCGTTTGCTCGCAGGGCGTGAACGACGTTTTGTGAAGGGCGCTGAATAATCAGTGGGGGTTGAGCGATGAAATGCCCGTTCTGTGGTGCGACCGATACCACGGTCGCCGACACCCGGCTTAACGACGATGGCGATATCGTCCGTCGCCGTCGTCGTTGTTTGACCTGCGATAAACGCTTTTCGACCTATGAGCGAGCGGAAATTCGTCTGCCTCGGGTGGTCAAGAAAAATGGCTCACGGGTCGATTTTGAGCGCGAAAAATTAGCCGCTAGTCTTTGGCTGTCGCTGCGCAAGCGGCCCGTTACGGTCGAGGCGGTTGATGCGGCGATTGCCCGCATCGAAGAAAAATTGCTGACTCTCGGTGAGCGCGAAATTCCGTCAGAAAAAGTCGGCGAAATGCTCATGCGCGAGCTGAAAAAACTCGACAAAGTGGCCTACGTGCGCTTCGCTTCGGTCTATCGCAACTTCGAGGATGTCGACGAATTTTCCGATCTAGTCCGCGAAGTCTCCCGCCCGATTCAGCGGCGTCCACGTTAACTTCAGCATGTTCACCGCCACCGACCACGATCACATGGCCCGGGCGTTGCGCCTGGCCGAACGCGGTTTATATTCGACCTCACCGAATCCTCGAGTCGGCTGTGTCATCGTCAAAAATGGAGTGATTGTCGGCGAAGGCTGGCATCATCGCGCCGGTGAGGCCCACGCCGAAATTAACGCCTTACAAGCGGCGGGTGCCGAGGCCCGAGGCGCGACGGTTTATGTGACACTCGAACCTTGCAGTCATCACGGACGCACGCCCCCTTGCGCCGAGGCGCTGATTGCGGCGGGCGTGTCGCGTGTGGTCTCGGCCATGCCAGACCCCAATCCGCTAGTGGCCGGGCAAGGACTCTCCAGGCTGGAGGCCGCTGGAATCTCGATGGCCCAAGGTTTGCTGGAAGCCGAGGCGCGCGAACTCAATATCGGCTTTGTCTCGCGCATGACCCTTGGTCGCCCTTGGGTACGCCTTAAATTGGCCGCCAGTTTGGATGGCAAAACCGCCCTGCTGAACGGCACCAGTCAATGGATTACCGGCCCGGCGGCAAGGCTCGATGGACATCGCTGGCGAGCCCGTGCTTGCGCCATTTTGAGCGGCATCGGCACGATTCGCCAAGATGATCCGCAGCTTAATGTTCGCGGCCTAGCGTGCTCACGCCAGCCCTTAAAAGTGGTGATTGATAGCCGCCTTGAACTGGCATTGGACGCCAAGGTGCTGAATGACGGCGGCGTGCTGGTGGTCTGCGCCGTAGAGGATGCGCAGAAATCGGCGGCGTTAAGCGCACGCGGCGCCGAAGTGCTCAAGCTGCCGAACAGCACCGGCAAAGTGGATTTACCAGCCCTGCTGCAAGAACTCGGTCGCCGTGGCATCAACGAACTGCACGTCGAGGGCGGCTATCGTCTCAACGGCGCTTTGCTGGCGTCAGGACACGTCGATGAACTGTTGCTCTACCAAGCCCCCTGCCTAATCGGCGACTCGGCGCGTGGTTTATTTGACCTTCCGGCGCTTGAGTCGCTGAGTGGAAAACAGCACGTATCAATCCACGATTTGCGCCTCGTCGGTGAAGATATTCGCGTGCTGGCACGATTGCGCTTAGCGCTTTAGCCGCGTGCGCAAAAAATCCGGCGCGCCCTACTAAACTTCGCGTTTCACACTGAACTGAGATAAAAGAGTTAGCGTCCACCGCAAAGACGCAAAGGAACAAAGAACTCGCAAAGGAAATCGTTAAACGCAATGGGGTTTTTGCATTTTCTCTGCGCCTTTGCGGTGGATGTTGGCGGATTTATGAGCGCCTGAATCGTCACAAAAAGGTAAGCTAATTCAGTTTTGCATTCGGGGGGGCAAATGGCAGGTACAGCATTTCAGGCGATACCGGACATCCACATTGGTCGGGTCTATAACCCGCGTGACCCGGAATGTGACATTCACTACGAGACTTTTGCCTGCCTCGCCCAGTTCTTTGGTCGCAATACACCGGCGCACCGGCATCATGGTTTTTTTCAGATTCATCTGCTGGTTCAGGGGGGGATTCGTCTTAATCTTGACCAAGGCGTTTATTGCGGTAACGCGCCGCTGCTGTTTTTTACGCCGCCGACCGTGCCGCATTCTTTTTATTCAGAAGAAGATACCGATGGGCATGTGCTTACCGTCCGTCAGGAGGTGGTGCGTAGCTGGTATCAGGCCATGCCCGGACAGTGGCCGGAAGCGCTGCTACGCGAGACGGCGTTCATTGAGTGTGACAAACTCCCGGCGCAAAATCAGCTTGATTTCATCACGCTATTGCATCTCGTCGATTTGCTGAAACACGAGTTTCTGAGCGACAAAAAAGGACATTCCGCCGCACTGCAAGCGCTCGGTCAATGCTTCTTTATCAGCCTCAGTCGATTGTTGCTGAGCCAGGAGCCGACGTCTCCCTCGATGCGCCAGGAACGCGGCGAGGATCTGCGCTTATTCCTCAAGTTTTGCGATCTGATCGAGACAAATTTTCGCGATCACCTGACTCTGGCTCAATACGCTGAACGGCTGTCGATTACCGGTGCTCGGCTTAACGATATTTGTCGGCGGATGGCTAGCTTACCGGCCAAAGAAGTGGTGCATGAACGTCTGCTACAGGAGGCCCGTCGATTGCTGCGTTTTACCACCGTACAAGTCGGCGAAATTAGCTATCAGTTGGGCTTTACCGACCCCGCTTATTTTTCCCGATTTTTCACCAAGCGCACCGGCCTTCCTCCTAGCCAGTTCCGGCTGATCGGGCCGTCTTGAGCGTAAGCTTTTTAAGTGCGCTTTGAAAACTGGGGCGGGTGGCCGTTTCTTAGCTTCGTGCCGTTAGCGGTGTGGCGTGAAAATGTTTCTGATAACGTTCGATGCTGCTGATTGATCCGCAGACGTAAAGGGCGTCATCCGCACGTAGGCAAAAATCATCGTTAAATTCGACCAGAACATCTTGGCCGCGTTCAACAGCGACGATTTTTGCGCCCATGTGGTCAAGCACTTCGCTTCGCCAAGGGTAGGTGCCAACTAAGGTTCCGGGGCTGAGGCGGCTGAATTTGATCCTGTTTTCAACCGGAATCACCTGCTCATCAAGCAGGTGATAACTGAGAATTTGCCCGGCTACTTGACCTACCGAAATGGCGAAATCGGCTCCCGCACGATATAGGCGAGCGGTATTTGGGGTGCGGCCAACGCGCACGATCAGCGGAACTTCAGGCGCGTAGTCGCGCACTACGGCGGTGGCAAATACCGACTCGCTATCATCGTTGAGCGCGAGGACGATGGCGCTGGCTTCACGCACACACGCTTTATCCAGGGTGCTTCTTTCGAGAATGTTGCCCACGATATCAACGCCAAGCGCGTATTGGGTGTCGATTACGATGCAGGTTTCTTTGGCGTCTTGCAGCATTTCAATGACCTTATGCCCTACTGCGCCATAACCGGCAAGAATGATCGGCCCCGTTCGACGAATTGACATGGCCATTCGCTCAACGCTTTCGAGTTTGGCTTGGGCACCGACGACGACCAAAATAGAACCCGGTTCGATTTTTGTTTTTGGCCCCTTTGCCGTGGTAAATACGCCTTCGTGCCATTGTCCAATGACCGATACGCCATAGGTTTCACGCAGATGCAAATCGCCGAGATATTGACCGGCCAGCGGACTATCGGCACGGACGCGGAATTCGGCCATGCCCACTTTTGAACCGAGCAGGTGCATCCCTTCCGCCGGTGGGCTGATGCGGGTGCTGGCGCGTGAGGCTAATGCGGCACCGAGAACATGCGCCGGAGTGAACACATCGGTGGCTCCGATCTGGATCATCGGTGGCCGGTAAAGTGGGTCATCGGCCAAGGCGTAAATCGGGCCGGTAAACCCGAGTTCGCGCACGATCAGCGTGCAGCTTGCATTGGCATGATCGTCGGCATTGGCGACGACGGCGCGGGCCTGTTTGACGCGAGCAAAGGTGGCGGGATCTTCTGAAAGTTTGCCGAAAACCACGTTGTATTTCCGGTCGCGTAGCGAACGCGCCAGTTCCATGTCTTCTTCAAAAATAACGAAGGGGCTGTCGGTTCTGATGAATTCTTCGACCAGTGACTCAATCGCCGGCCCATAGTGATAAAAAAGCACCTTGCCTTCCATCGGCGGCAAAGTGTGCTGCAAACGAACTTCAAATTGCTCTTCAAAATAGGGCAGGACGAAGATTGGAAAAATTAAGAAAACCAAAAACTGCCCAAGAAATTGCCCGAAAATAACAAATAGGGCGACCGCCGGATGAGTCCAATGACTGTCGTGTCCATATCCGGTGGTGGTTAAGGTTTCCGACGCCCATTGTAGACTTTCCAGAAAAGTACGCGGTGCCCCTTCCAAATTTTCCATCGCGAACATGTAAATTGTGGCAAGGATAAACACCGCGCTGGGCAGCAGGGCGAGCAGGGCGATGAGGCGACGAGTTGAGCGTTTGAGTTTTGAAAGCATGGCCGAGGTGAGTTAATTTAATAGACCGAAGTATCCACGCCACTGGCGGGCGGGTCAAACAGTTGAGTGATTTTTGGCCGTATTCGGGTCTCCTGATACTATTTGTCTTGCGGCTATTGGCCGGATAATTGAGCGACCATAAAGGTAACCACTCAAGTCAATCGTTTGGTGTCGAAACAAAGATTTCAACCCAAGGGTGAGCAACTTGTTGCGCACGCGGACGCTCAAAATGAACGGTGCGCAAATTGAAATGAGCGTTTCTT
>CAIWVX010000236.1 GCA_903916205.1 uncultured beta proteobacterium | reverse complement strand
GACGGCACTGCCAACGAGGCTAAGTTCAACGGCACCGCTGGCGACACCCGCCGTCGGGGTGACGACGACGGTATAGACGTTGGTGGTACCCTGCCGCGTAACACTTTTCACCGTGCCGTTGCTAGCGGTGAAGGCGCTGGTTGTGGGGGTGCCGGAAAGAGCCTCGCTAAAACTGACGTTGAAGCTAATGTCGGCGTGGGTGGTTGCCGCCGACGTGTTGTCGGTGACGACGCTTACGTTCGGGGCCGTGATGTCAATTTGGAAATCGCTCTGAGTCGTCACCGCCGTGCCCGCCGATGAGGTGGCTGTCACGACAATACCTTTGGCCCCATCCGCGCCCAAGTGAGTGATGTCGGCGGTTTGAAGGGTGTACGTCCAGTGGGTGCCGCTAACCACAGCGGGGCCGGTGGCAGCAGTAACCACAACGAGACCAGTCGTCGGGTCGGTGTGAGAAAAGCTTAGACTAACCGCCGAGCCCGCGATAACGGTGCCGGTGAGGTTAATCCCCGCCGCCCGTTCAGTGAGATTAATGACATTATCGCCCGCAATCACATCGACGGTAATGACGCCCAAGGTTTTGATCACGTGCTGAGTGGTACCCGGCGTTTTACTCTCGGCGACGGCGGCACCTTCAACAAGCAAAAACTTACTCTCATCGGCTAAAACCGCACTCGTCTGAGTTCCTGAAATCTTTGAGGTCAGCGTATTGACCGTGGCTTCTTGACTGCCGAGCTTCGAGTCAAGACCGGAAAAAGCGGCGAGCGTAAGTGACACATCGGTACTGGTCGTCACATCGCCGGTCACCCCGAAAATCTTGGCGATGGTGGCATTCCAATCGGTGACCTCCTGTGCCGAGGCCACGCTACCCCCCGCCGCCATCATCTTGCGTGCGGCAATCGTGGTCAAAGGATTAATGTTGAGGGTCAAATCTGCGCCGCTTTTCACCCCAACCGCGACTAAGGCCAACTGGAGATCCGTTAATTGCCCCGTAGCTTCATCGGTATAGTCGCCGTTGGCATCTTTGTCGAGCACTTTGGCGATCACCACACCGTTATAAGCGTAAGCGCCAATGTCGATGCTGTATTTTCCGCCCGCGCCCACCTCAACCGGTCCACCCAGTTTAGTCACACCATCTTTTTGATAAAGCTGGATGGTGACCGTCCCCGAAACAAACGTTCCCATCTGCACGGCACCGCTCACCAGGGCGTGCACAACATCACCACCATTTCCATTTCCACCTCCGCCTCCACCCGCGCCTAAAGCGATACCGATAACGCCCAGACCGAGCATCTGCATTCCGCTCAGCCCCGCCGCACCGGCACCGGTGCTGGTGGCGACTTCAGCGCCAACGGAGGGCGCGGAACCGGCAGCGACCGTTGGCGTTTGGGCGCCAACACCGACGTGTTCCAGATCCGCTTGCGCTAGCGTTTGACCACTGGCGCTGAGGCTTTGAGGGCTTTCGCTAATCTGCGCGTCGGTGGCCTGATCGCTAACATCGGAAGATTGCGCCGAGGCGTCCTGATCGTCCTCCTCTGAAGGCTTTTTAAGCTTAGCCTTAACGGCTTTTTTCGTTGACTCAGCCGCCAACGGCACCGGCTGAAACTCGGGGGTGCCAACGGCTAAGGCGACGTCCGACGGTACGTCGGGAAGCGAAGCCTCCAGCCCGTTGGCAACCTCATTAGGCACGTTAGCAGAAGGAAAAGCGTCGGATTTCATGGCAGACCCTTATTAAGTTCGCTCTAAGAAGACAGACAATACAGACACCGCTCAGGCGCATACCTCATTGGACAAAATTCTCAAGACACGTAGTCACTGAATGCGAGGATTATAAAATGCCATGTTCAATAATTTGCGCTCAACTCTTGTGATAACTCAGGATGATTAACGATGAGTCGGAACAGGCAGACCGCTCCGCCTGGCGGCGCAAAGCGCCCCTGTTCCCAATCACGCAGCGTGGCGACAGGGGTGTCAATTCGTTTAGCAAATTCGACTTGAGTTAGCCTTGTCTTGGCTCGGGCTTGGCGCAGCAGTATTTGCTCTGGCGTGGTGACACGCCCCACGTTTCCAGACTTGACCTCTGCCAACGCAGTACGAATGTCGGGCAAGCTCTCGCCGGCATCCGCCTCGATTGCGCGGGCAACTTTTTCGATGTCAAAATTCCTTTTCATATCAAGTTCTCCGATTTCGGTTGATTTCACTGGCTGTCATGTTTGCCAGCCAACGGGTTCGCTGCAATCCAATCAACGAAAGCGTGAAGTTCGCCCTCTGACCAAATTTTGGCCGCCGGCTTAATAAAAGTTGGGTGTTCGATAACGCTTTGCATGGCGTTTATTATACGGGTTATCCGTATAGAACCAAGCGGAATATACCCCCTTTTTTCAGATCGCAGCGCCTCATCAAAGGCGTTTTGCGCCGCAATGCAAGCGTTCTGCCCTGCGGATAGTTTGGCAATCAACGCGGCTTGGGTGCCGACAGCTTCGGGCAGCCGCCGCCACTTTTTCCGCGCCCTGCCGCCTCCTTTTCGCACTTTTATGGCCTCTCCGTTGTCTTAGCGCTTTCTTGCCCAAACCCTGCGCTTCATGAAAACCCAGCCGCCTTCTCTCGCCGCCACCGAACCGCTTCAGCGGGTTGTAAAAATAAGACGCGATTACAACACGTGGGTCGCCAATGAAACGCTCGAAGACTACGCCTTGCGCTTTACACCGCTGAGCTTTCGCAAATGGTCAGAAATGCGTGTTGCTAATACCGCTTTTGCCGCCTCGTCCTTTCTGGTGCTGGAGGCGGTGGGGGCCACAATGCTGGTTAATGCGGGTTTTATAAACGCTTTTTGGGCGATTCTTGCCGCCGGTTTAATCATCTTTTTAATCGGCTTACCGATCAGTCACGCCGCCGCCCGCTATGGTCTCGACATGGATTTATTAACCCGTGGGGCGGGCTTTGGCTATATCGGATCGACCATTACATCGCTCATTTACGCCTCATTTACCTTTATCTTTTTTGCCCTTGAAGCGGCGATCATGGCCTACGCCCTTGAGCTCGCCTTTGCTATTCCACCGCGTTGGGGCTACTTGATTTGCGCCTTGGCGGTGATTCCTTTGGTCACGCATGGCGTCACCGTCATCAGTCGACTGCAAGCCTGGACGCAGCCGCTCTGGATCATTTTGCTGATTCTTCCCTACGCCTTTTTGCTGCTGGAAACCCCCGAAGTGCTCAGCGGATTATTTTCCTATGCCGGTGAAAATGGCACCGGCGGAAGTTTTTCCATGCCCTTGTTCGGTGCCGCGCTAACCGTTGGCATCGCACTCATCACGCAAATGGGCGAACAAGCCGATTACCTGCGCTTTATGCCCGAGCGAACGCCAAAAAATAATCGCCGCTGGTGGTTTGGCGTCATTTTAGGCGGCCCCGGTTGGGTCTTGCTGGGGGTGGGCAAAATGCTCGGCGGCGCGTTGCTGGCCTATCTGGTTTTACGCAATGCCCTCCCCGTCGAAAAAGCCATTGACCCCAATCAGATGTACCTCATCGGGTTTTCGCATGTCTTCAGCAACACCTCGCTGGCCATTGCCGCCACGGTTCTTTTTGTCGTTATTTCGCAGATAAAAATCAACGTCACTAACGCCTATGCCGGTTCGCTGGCGTGGTCCAACTTTTTCTCGCGCCTCACGCACAGCCATCCCGGTCGCGTCGTTTGGGTTGTCTTCAACACCCTGATTGCCTTGCTGCTCATGGAGCTTGATGTTTTTCAGGCGCTCGGACAAATTCTCGGGCTTTATTCCAACATCGCCATTTCCTGGATGGCCGCCGTTGTCGCCGACCTCGTCATCAACAAACCGTTGGGCCTATCGCCTCCGCATATCGAATTCAAACGCAGCCAACTTTACGACATCAACCCGGTGGGCGTTGTCGCCATGGGCAGCGCTTCGCTGCTCTCGATCGCCGCCTTCAACGGATGGCTGGGGCCAACGCTCCAGCCCTATGCTTCTTTCGTAGCCCTTCTAACCGCCTTTATTGCCGCGCCGTTAATGGCTTGGATCACTCAGGGCCGTTACTACCTTGTTCAGGACAAACCCACGGCGCCCGTCGACAGTCCGCGTTGCTGCATTTGCGAACGCGACTACGAAAGCGACGACACCGCTTTTTGTCCGGCCTATGGCGGCACTATTTGCTCGCTCTGCTGCTCACTGGATGCGCGTTGTGCCGACCTGTGCAAGCCCCAAGCCCATCTTGCCGCGCAGTGGAAAGCCCTGCTGCGACGACTGCTACCGGCCAAGCTCATCCCTTATCTGGATACCGGCTTAGGGCATTATCTATTGCTGATGGCGGGCATTATTCCCCTGCTCGCCGGGCTGCTTGGTTTGCTTTACACCCACGAAGTCTTCGCCTTGGGCGCGCTACACAATGCGCTGCTTCCGCATTTACAACAGGTTTTCATCAAAGCCTTCTCGGTCTTATTAATGCTGGCCGGAATCGGCGCTTGGTGGATGGTTTTGACGCAAAAAAGTCGCCAGGTCGCGCAAGAAGAATCCAATCGCCAAACGCATCTGCTGATGCGTGAAATCGACTTACACCAGCGCACCGACGAGCAACTACAAAAAGCCAAAAAAGTCGCAGATCAAGCCAATCTAGCCAAAAGCCGCTACATCACCGCCATCAGCCACGAGTTACGCACCCCGCTCAACAGCATTCTCGGCTACGCCCAAATTCTCGACAGTGACGAGGCCCTTCCGCCCAATCGCCGTCAAGCGGTTAGCGTCATCCGTAAAAGTGGCGACCATCTCCTCTCGGTGATCGAAGGCACGCTGGACATCGCCCGGATTGAAAGTGGCAAACTCACCCTTGAGGCCAAGCCCTTCAACTTCCCGGAATTCCTGCAACAAATTGTCGGCATGTTTGAGTTACAGGCGCGCAACAAAGGGCTGACGTTTACCTACGCGCCGAGCCAAAACATCCCGCTAAGCGTTCGTGCCGACCCTCGGCGTTTGCGCCAGATACTCATCAACCTACTCGGCAATGCCGTTAAATTTACCGTCACCGGCGGCGTTAAATTTCAAGTCGATTATTTACGCGACATGGCTATTTTTGAAATTCACGACAGCGGCCCCGGCATTCTCGACGACGACATTGAGCGGATTTTTGAACCCTTTGTCCGAGGCAGCACGGCCCAAGTCGGCGGTAGCGGCGTCGGCCTGACCATTGCACGCATGTTGACCGATTTAATGGGCGGCGAAATGACCGTCAAAAGCACTCCCGGAGCCGGCAGCGTCTTCCGCGCTCGCTTGTTTCTGCCGCAACAAAACCACGTCACGCCAAACGCTCAACCGGTATCACGCACCCATCGAATCGGCTACATCGGCGTCCGGCGTCGCATCCTGGTGGTTGATAACGAACGGGTCGATCGCGAAATGCTGCACAACGTTCTCGCCCCCTTGGGCTTTTGCGTCGAACAAGCCGCCAGTGGCGAAGCCTGCCTAAAAAAGCTCCAAGACGACACCCCGCACCTGATCTTCATGGATCTCGCCATGCCCGGCATTGACGGCTGGGAGACCATTCGGCGAATTCGTCGGGAAAAACTCAGTGACGCCCCCATCGCCATTCTTTCGGCCAACGCCTTCAACAAAGAACTGGATAACGACGTTGGCCTCGCCGCCGACGACTTCATCGTCAAGCCTTTACGGGTCGATGAATTTCTCGACTGGATCGGTCGCAAACTCGCGCTCGAATGGGTCAGCAGCGATTCGCCAGAGCGCACTCCGCCCGCCGTCTCAGCCGCGCCCTCGGCGCTCATCCCGCCGCCATCAGCCGACCTGCTCGAACTCGACGAACTCGTCAGCCTCGGTTACCTGCGCGGCATTCTCAACAAACTCGGAGAAATCGAACGACTCCAACCCCACTGTGGCGAATTCGTCAAAATACTGCGCGAACTGGCACGCCAGTTCCAGTTTGACGCCATGCACAACGTCATCCGAAAGGCCCACGATGTCACCTGAACGTGAGCACGCCAGCATTGTCCTGATCGTGGACGACATTCCCGAAAATCTTTCGCTGCTACACGACGCGCTGGATGAAACCGGCTACACCGTCCTCGTCGCCACCCACGGCGAAGCGGCCTTACTCAGAGCGCGTAAAAGCTTGCCCGATGTCATTCTCCTGGACGCCCTAATGCCCGGCATGGATGGCTTTGAAGTCGCCCGTCGGCTCAAAGCCGATCCTGCCACGCAGTCGATCCCCATCGTTTTTATGACCGGGCTAACCGAAACCGAGCACGTCGTCGCCGCTTTTGCCGCCGGCGGAGCCGACTACGTCACCAAACCCATCCGCCCAGCAGAAGTCCTGGCACGTATCGCCGCGCACGTGCAAAATGCCCGCCAGATCAAACAAGCGCGCTCGGCACTGGATGCCTTTGGTCAAGCCACCGTGGCTATTCGCGCCAGCGACGGCAAATTAGTCTGGCAAACGCCTTTATCGCGCAAACTACTCAAAGACTATTTTTCCATCACCCAAGACGAAGCGCCCCAGCGCTTGCTCGATTGGATTGCCGACGCCGAACGCGCTCACCGCACCGGCCGCGAGCCAAGCGCCCTGCTCATCGCCGAAGGTCGCCGACGACTACTGGCCTCGTTTCACGACCAGACCGGCGATCAAGAATGGCTGGTTGTCCTACGTGAAGAAAACGACGCCTCGGCCATCTTGTCGCTCATCACCGCCTTCCGCCTCACCCAGCGCGAAGCCGAAGTCCTTTACTGGGTGACTCAAGGCAAAACCAGCAAAGACATTGGCGACATCGTCAGCAGCAGCCCGCGCACGGTTAACAAACATCTTGAACACGTTTTCGAAAAACTCGGCGTAGAAACCCGCACCGCCGCCGCCAATCTGGCCCTGAGCAAAATGCGCGGCAGTTAGCGGCTAGGTCTCACGCCGACTGGCCGATAGGGGTAAAAAAGGACTCTCGCCCTCCCCTCCCTCCGAACCGTGCGTGCAGTTTTCCCGCACACGGCTCTCCCTTCAGTAGTTTCCTCATCGGGATTGGCTCGCTGACAAATGGGCTTCGGTCATCGTGAAAAGACCCAGTCCAACGAAATAGGCATTTGACCATCGTTTGTGATCGGCGTGACATCGTCCGAAACCCGTGCGCTTGTCCTGTTTGCGCATGATGGCCTGAAGTCGTCGGCGGATAAATTTAGCCAGATTTGGAAACACCCAGCGACAGGCGTACTTAAAATAGCCAAACCAGCCTCTGATTGTCGGGGTGAGGTCGGCAATGCGCTTCCGGTTGCTCTCGACCACACCTCGCGATGACACAGTTACCTTCAGCTTTAACTTACCTCGACACGGACTCTCACCGTGCTGTTTGCGCGCCTGAAGACCTGACTACGGCTCGTTGAATAAAAAGTCAAACGCGAAACATTGTGCCCTGAAGAATGGCGCAAGCCAGACTAAAGAAATACGCTTGGCGTGCGCACCGTTTATTCGGAACATCAGCGTACGCAAAAATCCTGCGCACACTACCGGACTAATAGTTTGATTTGTATTATGTTTTTTTGATTTCAGTTAAATTTAGTTTAGTCACTTGCTATAATCCGCACTTATTTGTTTGACACGGATATTGTTTCTCATGCGCAAGCTTTTTTCATTTTTTCTTCTTCTGATTCTTTTTCCTTTGCTGGCGACGGCCCAGCCGTTGCCGACCCCGCCGGCTTTGGCCGTCAAGTCCTGGCTGTTGATCGAGGCCAGCTCCGGGCAGGAGTTGGCCTCACAGGCCGCCGACGAGCGTTTGGAACCGGCTTCGTTGACCAAGTTGATGACGGCCTACCTCACGTTTGCCGCGCTCAAACAGGGGGCGATCAAGATTGATGAGGCGGTGCCGGTGTCGGAGAAAGCTTGGCGGGCGCAAGGTTCGCGCATGTTTATTCGGGTCAATACGCAAGTCAAGGTGGATGATCTGATCAAGGGCATGATCGTTCAGTCCGGTAATGATGCGTGCGTTGCGCTGTCTGAAGCCATCGCGGGTAGTGAAGATAATTTTGTGCAGATGATGAATCACGAGGCGCAGCGCTTGGGCATGAAGGCCAGTAGTTTTCGCAATGCCGCCGGTATGCCTGACCCGCAGCACTACACCACCGCACGCGATCTGGCGACGCTAACGAGTGCGCTGATCCGTGATTTTCCGGCCGAATACGCCAAGTATTATTCGATCAAAGAATTCCGTTATAACAACATCACCCAGTTAAATCGCAATCGCTTGTTGTGGCTTGATCCCTCGGTCGATGGCGTTAAGACGGGGCATACGGATGGCGCAGGTTACTGCCTGATTTCTTCGGCTAAACGGGGGCCGCGTCGCTTGCTTTCCATCGTTTTGGGAGCGGCCAGCGATAATGTGCGTGCGCAGGAATCGCTCAAGCTGCTTAATCACGGTTTTCAGTTTTATGACGCGGTCCAGCTTTATTCCAAGGGCCAGGCGGTTTCGCATATTAAGGTCTGGAAAGGTTCTGAAAAGACGGTTAAGGCCGGCTTTATCCATGATTTTGTTCTGGCGGTTCCGAAAGGACTGGCACCGCGCATCAAGACGGAACTCGTATCCAAACAAGTTTTGATTGCGCCCATTGCAACGGGTCAGGTCATTGGCACCATGAAAGTCTCGCTGGATGACAAGCCATATGGCGAATATCCCGTCGTCGCCATTGAGGCGGTTCCTTTGGCCGGGATTGTCGGTCGGATGATTGACTCGGTTCGTCTCTGGTTGAATTAGGCGTTTTCATGCGAGCCTATCTTAACGGGCAGTTTTTACCTCTTTCCGAAGCACGTATTTCACCGCTTGATCGGGGTTTTTTGTACGCCGATGGAGCTTACGAAGTCATTCCAGTTTATTCGCGCTTCCCGTTTCGTATTGATGAGCACTTGCGCCGCTTTCAAGACTCTTTAGAAGGCATCCGTCTAGCCAACCCGCACACTAACGCCGAGTGGCGGGCGATTATTCTGCGCTTGATCGCTGAGACTGAATTTGATGATCAGCAGGTTTATATCCAGGTGACGCGTGGTGCCGACAGCAAGCGTGATCAGTGTTTTCCAACCGGTGTTGCGCCCACTATTTTTCTCTTTTCAGCGTCCCTGACCGGCCCCTCTGCAGCACAGCGTGAGTCCGGGGTGGCGGTGATTACTGCGCCCGATATCCGCTGGTCTCGTTGTGATCTAAAAACCGTGTCGTTGCTGCCGAACGTCCTAACGCGGCAGCTTTCAGCCGACGTGGGGGTCAGCGAAACGATCATGCTGCGCGACGGTCTGCTGACTGAAGGTTCGGCAACCAATGTCTTCGCGGTAAAAAATGGGGTCATCATCACACCGCCCAAGGATCACCGGATCTTGCCGGGGATTACCTACGATGTGGTGCTTGAGCTGGCGGCTAAACATCAAGCAGCACACGAAATTCGCCCGGTCACTGAACAAGAATTGCGTAGCGCGGATGAGCTGTGGTTGACCTCATCGACGAAGGAAGTGCTGGCGATTGCGACCCTTGATGGGCAGCCGGTTGGCAGCGGCGCACGGGCCGGTAAGCCTGGCCCGGTGACACGCCAAATGGCGGCCTGGTTCCGCGCCTACAAAGAAGACGTCATGAGGCATGGCGATGTCTGAAGCGAAGGAAAGCTTGCTTGAGTTTCCCTGCGCCTTTCCGCTCAAAATCATGGGGCTGACGCATGATGCGCTAGCCCAGACCGTCCTTGATGTCGTGCTGCGACATGCGCCGGATTATGACGCGGCCACGATGGAAATGCGTGCCTCAAGTACGGGCAAATACCTTAGCTTGACCTGCACGATCAACGCCACGTCCAAGCCTCAATTAGACGCACTTTATCGAGAACTCTCTAGCCACCCGCAGGTGAAAGTCGTGCTGTGAGAGTTGTGCCCGAGATTCGGTGGCTAGGACGAGTGGATTACGAACCGACCTGGCAAGCGATGGTCAAATTTACGGCCACGCGCACCGCTCAAACACCCGATCAACTGTGGGTTTGCGAACATCCTCCGGTCTATACGCTGGGGCAGGCGGGCAAACTAGAACATCGGCTTTTCGATAACGGCATTCCGCTGGTGAAGATCGACCGGGGCGGGCAGATTACCTATCACGGCCCCGGCCAAGTGGTGATTTATCTTTTGCTCGATTTGGCACGGTGCGTTCTGAAAGTGCGCGAATTGGTCAACACCATTGAGCAGGCCGTGATTAACCTACTGGCCGAGCACAAAATCTTGGCTAGGCGTCTTGATGGAGCGCCAGGTGTCTATATTCAATGCGGTGATGAAATGGCCAAAATTGCGGCATTGG
>CAIWVX010000235.1 GCA_903916205.1 uncultured beta proteobacterium | reverse complement strand
GACTTCTGCCAGGAAGGTCGCGACCGGGTTATCGATTACGTCAAGAAGAAATACGGCGCGCATGCCGTGTCGCAGATCGTTACCTTCGGCACCATGGCGGCCAAGGCGGTGATCCGCGATGTCGGGCGCGTGCTTGATCTCCCCTACAATTTCTGCGATCAATTATCCAAACTGATTCCGATTGAATCGAACAAGCCTTTGTCACTGGAAAAGGCCATTGAAACCGAGCCGCAACTCAAGTCCAGAATCGATAACGAAGAAGAAGTGCGTAGCCTGTTCGATCTGGCGCGGCGACTCGAAGATTTAACGCGCAATGTGGGGATGCACGCCGGTGGCGTGCTTATCGCGCCGGGCAAGCTCACCGATTTTTGCCCGCTTTACGCCGCCGACGGCAGTGCTTCGGTCATTTCGCAGTTTGACAAAGATGATGTTGAAAAAGTCGGGCTGGTGAAGTTCGACTTCCTCGGTTTGCGTAATCTGACCATCATCAAGCTGGCCGTCGATTACGTCGAAAAATTGACCGGCCATCGCCCGAATCTTGATGTATTGACCTTTGATGACCCCAAGGTCTATCAAATGCTCAAGGAAGCAAACACCACGGCCATCTTCCAGGTTGAATCGGAGGGCATGAAAAAGCTGCTTAAAAAGCTGTCGCCGGATCGCTTTGAAGACATCATCGCCGTACTCGCTTTATACCGTCCGGGGCCGCTGGGTTCGGGCATGGTCGACGACTTTATTCTGCGCAAAAAAGGCCAGCAAAAGATCGACTATTTTCACCCCGATCTGACCGCTTGCCTGTCGCCGACCTACGGCGTGATCGTGTATCAAGAACAGGTCATGCAGATTTCGCAGATTATCGGCGGCTACACGCTGGGCGGTGCCGACATGCTGCGCCGGGCAATGGGCAAGAAAAACGCCGACGAAATGGCCAAACACCGGGCGACCATCGCCGAGGGCGCGGCGAAAAGAGGCTATAGCCCGGCATTGGCCGAACAGCTTTTCGACCTCATGACCAAGTTCGCCGAATACGGCTTCAATAAATCGCACACCGCCGCTTACGCTGTTCTCACCTATCAAACGGCCTGGCTCAAAACCCACCATTGCTCCGCATTCATCGCCGCAACGCTGTCGTCGGATATGGACAATACCGACTCAGTGAAGATTTTCTACGACGACGCCATCGCCAACAAAATGACTGTCCTCGGGCCGGACATCAACACTTCCGAGTATCGCTTTTCCCCGGTTGATCGCCAGACGATTCGCTATGGACTCGGTGCCATTAAAGGAACCGGCGAGCAGGCGGTAACCTCCATTCTCAAAGCACGAGAAAAAGGCGGTGCCTTTACCGGCTTATTCGACTTTTGCCTGCGCGTCGACAAGCGACTGGTTAATCGGCGCACCATCGAAGCCTTGATCCGCGCCGGAGCGTTTGATGCGCTCGACGACCATCGCGCCCGTCTTATGGCCTCCGTTGGCATCGCCATGGAAGCCGCCGAACAGGCCGAACGCAACGCCATGCAAGTGAGTCTGTTCGATGTTTTTGACAGCGCCACGCTGGCCGAACAGGGGCCACAATACCGTGAAGCTCCGCGCTGGAAAGAGCGGCAAAAACTGAGTGAAGAAAAATTGGCGCTGGGCTTTTTCTTCTCTGGTCATCCGTTTCATAGTGTCAGCGCGGAAGTCTCGCGTTTTGCCCGAAAACCACTGGCCGCGCTAGAAGCGCGCAAAGAAACGCAATTTGTCGCCGGGCTGGTGGTCGGCGTACGCACCAAAATAACCGCACGTGGAAAAATGGCTTTTGTCCTACTCGATGACGGCACCAGCCTACTCGAAGTCATGGTGTTCAACGAAATTTTCGAGGCCGAGCGCGCCAAGATTAAAGACGACGAAGTGTTAATCATCGAAGCCAAAGTACAACGTGACGACTTCGCCGGCGAAGGTAAAGTGCGGGTCACCGC
This sequence comes from uncultured beta proteobacterium, assembly GCA_903916205.1. Taxonomy (GTDB): domain Bacteria; phylum Pseudomonadota; class Gammaproteobacteria; order Burkholderiales; family Rhodocyclaceae; genus Propionivibrio. The sequence continues at coordinate 160 of CAIWVX010000235.1, read as the reverse complement.
CGAACGCTTATTGACCCTGGCCGAAGCCCGTAGTCGCTTTGCCCGGCACCTGCACCTATCGCTCAATGGACAAGCCAGCGGAGCAAACGCGCTAGCCGCCGTGCAACGGCTACGCGCCTTACTTTTACCCTATATGCCCGGCAACTGCCCGGTGCGTTTG
>CAIWVX010000234.1 GCA_903916205.1 uncultured beta proteobacterium | reverse complement strand
GCCACCCGCCAGCGTTATCAAAACATCCAACGCACCGAGCAGAGCAAAACAAAACTCGAAACCTTAAACTTCGAACTCGAACAAAACCGCGTTTTGCTCTCAACCCTGAGCGCAGGCAATAGCCTCGACCTCAAAGTAGGCGGCAACCTCGCCGCGCAGACCGGCACCAAGGACGCCAACGGCCAGCTACAAGCCGACCGCATGACAGTGAACGGCGTCATCAAAGGCACCGACCGCCAGCAGATCTCAGTCACCCATACCGACGACAAAGCCGGAACCACGCTCAACGGTAATACCAGCCAAGTCCTCGGCAACCTCGCGGCGCAAGGCATCCGTAGCGGTGCCAAAGACAACCTCAGCCCCGAAGCCCTCCAAACAGGTCAAGCCGCCGTTAACAGCCTCTGGACACGGTTCCAAGCCAAAACAAATGTTGAATTCGATGTGTTGAATTCGATGTGTCGAATTCGATGTTGTTAAGATGACACTGAACGGCTAACATGCATGGGGGCTGACTCTTCAATGGTGGCAATGGTTTGGCGACTTAAGCTTAGCATTATGCCTGCCTGCTTTTCCCCTCTAATTCATGTGCTTATCGCTTCAGTAAGTGCCATTCCGGATTGACCCTATTGCGCTATGCTTCGGCTTTACCGAAGAGCGGCTCTCATTGTGTCTTGCCATGCTTGAGCGTGCGGCACCTGTAATATCTAAAACTTGATCATGGAAATGACTGTTGGGCGAAACTAAACACCTCTTGCACGGCTATCTGGCTGCGATTGCAACGCTGCTGATGTGGAGTGGATTTTCACTCGTCTCGCGCATGGGCGGGAAAAGCCTCTTAACCGCTTATGATGTTTTTGCGCTGCGCGTGATTTTCGCCACGGTGATTCTGCTGCCGTTTGCCGGTAGTATGCCCAAGAGATTTTTTTGCGACAGGCGAATTTGGGTGCTTATCATTTTTTGCAGTCTGATTTACTGCCCATTTGTTTATAGCGGTTTCAAATATGCGCCTGCCGCGCACGGCGGCATTCTGCTCGCGGGAATGCAGCCTTTTCTGATCAGTGTTGTCGTCTGGTTGCTCAACGGCACGCGCCCCGGAAAATGGCGCAGCGTTGGACTGGTGTTTATTTCAATTGGTATCCTCTGTGCCGCCATGCCGTATTTTTCTAAATGGTCAAACGATTCGGTTTTGGGCGACTTGCTGCTCCTGTCTAGCTCAATATCCTGGGCGTTTTACGGCGTGCTGGCCGCCCGCTGGGGCTATTCGGCGTGGACACTTACCCGAGCCATTGCTTATGGTTCGGCATTAGTTTATCTGCCGGTATATTTTTTCTACTTGCCGAAAGAACTCGCCGCTGCGCCTTGGGCGACGATCATCACGCAAGGCGTCTATCAAGGCTTGGTGGCCACCATCTTCGCCATGTTGACTTATCTGAAAGCGATTTCTATTCTCGGGGCTGAACGTGCCGCCGCTTTTCTGGCGTTGGTTCCCATCGTGACTGGAATTGTTGCCGTGCCATTACTCGACGAGCCACTGACCGGCTGGCTGTTGAGTGCTCTGGCGTTTGTCTCACTGGGCTCTTATATCGCGGCACGCTACGGAGCCACTCCAACAAGGACTTAATCCATGCAGAATTTCACCTTTTACAACCCCACACGCATTCTTTTCGGCGCTGGACGCATTGCCGATATAGCCAAGGAATTACCGACCAACGCCCGTGTTTTAATCACCTACGGCGGCGGCAGCATCCTTAAAAATGGCACACTCGACGAAGTCAAAGCGGCATTGAAGGACGTCACGGTCTACGAATTTTCCGGTATAGAGCCTAATCCAACGTATGAAACACTGATGCAAGCCGTTGAATTAGCACGTCGCGAGCGCATCGACTTTCTCCTTGCGGTCGGTGGCGGATCGGTGCTTGATGGAACCAAATTCCTTGCGGCCGCGATTCCTTTTTCCGGCGATCCGTGGGACATTCTTGCCAAACGCGCAAAAGTCAGCAGCGCCCTCCCCTTCGGTTGCGTACTGACCCTCTCGGCAACCGGTTCAGAGATGAACAACGGGGCGGTTATCACTAAGCGGGCGAGCGATGACAAACTCGCTTTTGCGCACCGTTTATTATTTCCCCGCTTTTCAGTTCTTGATCCAACCAAGACCTATACCCTGCCTCCGCGTCAAGTCGCCAATGGGGTGGTCGATACCTTCGTTCATATCACTGAGCAATATCTAACTTTTCCGGTCGATGCCAAGGTTCAGGATCGTTTTGCCGAGGGGCTGCTACTGACGCTGATTGAAGATGGCCCGAAGGCCTTGCAAGAACCGCAAAATTACGACGTCCGAGCCAACTTGATGTGGACGGCCACCCTAGCGCTCAATGGACTGATCGGCGCCGGGGTTCCCAACGACTGGGCGACCCATATGCTCGGCCATGAACTCACCGCCTTGCACGGCCTTGATCATGCGCAGACTTTAGCCATTATTCTACCGGCCATGCTGCAAGTTCGACGTGAAGAGAAACGCGCCAAACTGTTGCAATATGCCGAGCGGGTCTGGGGCTTAAATGCCGCCGACGATGATGCCCGCATTGATCTGGCGATTGAACACACCCGGCTCTTTTTCGAATCGCTGGGCGTTCCAACGCGACTCTCGGCCTACGGCATTGGCAAAGAGGCCATTCCCGCCCTACTCTCGCAACTGGAACGACACGGCATGGTGGCGCTAGGCGAACAGGGCTCATTCACTCTCGAAGGCTCGCGCAAGGTTTTTGAACGGGCAGAATAACGATGAAAATTGCCGTCATGGGGGCCGGTGCGGTCGGCTGTTACTACGGCGGAATGCTGGCCCGCAGCGACCATGAGGTAATACTCATCGGGCGCACGCGGCATGTTGAGGCCGTGCGTCGTGATGGCTTGCTGATGGACACGCAAAGCTTTCGTGAATACGTCCCCATACCGGCCAGCACCGAAGCCTGCGCGGTCAAAGGGGCGAAACTTGTCCTCTGTTGCGTCAAATCAACCGATAGTGAAATCAGCGCAGCAGCAATGGCTCCTCACCTTGACGCTGACGCCTTCGTTCTGAGTTTGCAGAACGGCGTGGACAACGTCGAACGTCTGCAAGCGCACTTAAACGGCCCAGTTGCCCCGGCGGTCGTCTATGTGGCGACCGAAATGGCGGGGCCGGGTCACCTCAAGCATCATGGACGAGGCGAACTGGTGATCGGCTCAATGGCGGCCAGCTACGGATTAGCAAAAATTTTTGCCGATGCGGGCGTGCCAGTCGAAATTTCTGACAATGTCACCGGAGCGCTGTGGGCAAAACTAATTCTCAATTGTGCCTATAACGCCTTGTCCGCCATCACCCAATTGCCTTATGGACGCTTGGTGCAGGGCAGCGGCGTCGAGCAACTGATGCGCGACGTCGTTCAGGAAGGCTTGTCCGTGGCCCAGGCTGAAGGCGTAACCGTCCCCGGAGAGATTTGGGAGGCCGTGCAAGGCATTGCCCGCACGATGCCAAATCAACTCTCGTCCACGGCCCAAGATCTGGCACGCGGCAAGCACAGCGAGATTGACTACATCAACGGACATATCCTGCGTCAAGGCGCGGCACGGGGTATCGCCACCCCGATAAATCGGACACTGCATACCTTAATCAAGTTAATCGAGGCTCGAACCGAACCAATCAATCCGTGAATATTCGTCATTACTCCGCGCTCATCAACCCATCCCCTCATTCGTGCGTAAGCGAAAATTCAGCCTGTGTTCGCTAAATTTCCGCCTACGCGGGAATGATAAGATGCCCACTTGAACAATTACCCCTGATTTTTCGTGCCGCATGACGCCTAGTCTCCCCCTGATCAGCACCCTTGCTTCTGCCCTAGGACTGGCTCTGGTCTTTGGTTTCTTGGCCGTACGCATCCAAATCCCAGCCATTGTCGGTTATCTGCTGGCGGGCATCTTAATCGGTCCATTTACCCCCGGTTTTGTCGCCAATAGTGAAATTGCCGCCGAGCTTGCGGATATTGGCGTGATGTTACTGATGTTCGGTGTCGGTCTACATTTTTCAATGGAAAACCTGTTAAGCGTACGCAAAATTGCCCTCCCCGGTGCGGTGACACAAATCACCGTCTCCACCCTTCTGGGGGCCGGATTATCTTATAACTGGGGTTGGGGACTGGGGGCCTCGTTGGTCTTTGGTTTGGCGCTGTCGGTGGCCAGTACCGTGGTATTACTCAGAGCGCTTGAGGCACAGGGAATTTTGGAATCGATGAACGGACACATCACCATCGGTTGGGTGATCGTCCAAGATCTCGCTATGGTGCTGGTTCTCGTCGTCTTGCCCCCCTTCGCTGGCTGGATCAGTGGGGCAAGCGGCCATGCTGACGACGGGGTGTTATGGACAACGCTCTCCATCACACTAACCAAAGTCGCCGCGTTCATTACCTTAATGCTGGTGGTCGGACGAAAAGCCTTCCCTTGGCTGCTGTGGCAAGTAACCCGCACCGGCTCGCGTGAGCTATTTACCTTGTGCGTCGTGGCGGCGGCCGTCAGCGTAGCTTTTGGTGCCGCCAAGCTCTTTGGGGTGTCTTTTGCACTGGGTGCGTTCTTTGCCGGTGTGATGCTGCGCGAATCTGAATTCAGTCATCGGGCGGCAGAGGAATCGCTTCCCTTGAGAGATGCGTTCGCGGTTTTATTTTTTGTTTCGGTCGGAATGCAGTTCGACCCGATGATTCTCGTGACTCAACCACTGCGCGTTTTGGCCGTGCTGTGCATCATCCTCGTCGGCACTCCGTTGGCGTCAGCCATTTTGGTTCTACTTTTCCGCTTTCCCTTGAACACGGCACTCACGGTT
>CAIWVX010000233.1 GCA_903916205.1 uncultured beta proteobacterium | reverse complement strand
TTCACCGCTCGTAGGGTTTGCAAACCAGCGGTTTGCGAACGCGGTTGCCCAACGTTGCGGCATGTGGTGTTCCGCGTGCGCAAAGAAAAGACTACTTTGAAAATTTTTCGCTATAAAGCCATTCCAGTCGAAGGGGGCTCCCCGCTTAAGGGCAAGCTGGAGGCTGACAGTGCGCGCCAAGTCAGAAGCCTCCTGCGTGAGCGCGGTCTGCTGGCGACTGAAGTCGAGGCCGAGAAAGCCACGCTTTCCGGGCGCGGTCGATGGCGTTTGGCGAGTTCGCGATTGACCTCTTTTTTCCGGCAGTTGTCGGCTTTGCTCGATGCGGGCTTGACGATTGATGAGTCGCTGACAGTGTTGATGGAGCAATCAGACCATGAGCGTGAAAAAGAATTGATCGCATCCTTGCGCAGTGATATTGCCAGCGGACTGGCCCTGTCTGCGGCGATGACTCATATGCCGCGTGCGTTTCCTTCGTTTTACCCGACGATCGTGCGTGCCGGTGAAGAGTCGGGGCGTTTGCAGAACGTGATGCAACGTTTGTCGATTTATCTGGAAGAGCGCGCCGAACTGGTTTCAAGCGTGGCGTTGGCCTTTATCTATCCGGCGGTGGTTTTTTTCGTCTCGGTACTGGTTATCGTTGGCATGTTGACTTGGGTCGTGCCGCAAATGGTGCAGGTTTTTCAGGGCGCGAAACAAACGCTACCCCTAATGACGCGCGTCCTGCTCTCCACCAGTGCCTTCGTCACGGCTTGGGGCGGCTGGTTTTTACTCCTGCTGCTCATGGGCGGTTCTGCGTTCTGGCAGGGGCTGCGCAATGAGGCTTTTTGTCTGCGTTTCCATGCTTGGCGCTTGAATTTGCCGTTGTTTGGGCGCTTCGAGCGCTCAAGCAATACGGCACGTTTTGCCAGTACGTTAGCCATTTTGGTCGGCAGCGGCGTGCCTTTGCTCAGCGCTCTTGCCGCCGCCGAAGGGGTGATTACCAACCGTGTTCAGCAGGCGGCGGCCAGCGAGGCGGCCAAGCAGGTCAGAGAAGGCGCAAGCTTGTCACGCGCTTTGGCCGCATCGCATCAGTTTCCGCCCATTCTGGTGCATTTAACGGCCAGCGGCGAAGCCACCGGTCGCCTCGACCGTATGTTGGAGCGGGCCGCGCAAGAACTCGCGCGCGATTTGTCTCGCCGAGTCGATGCGTTTACCAGTCTGCTCGGGCCGGCTGTGGTGTTATTGATGGGCGGGGTGGTGCTGTTTATCGTACTGGCTATTCTGTTGCCCGTTTTTGAAATCAACCAATTTGTTAAGTGAGCCTTGGAGCACGCGATGAAAAACCTTAAGCAAGCCGGTTTTACCCTGATTGAAATTCTGGTGGTGGTTTCCATTCTGGCCATTCTTGGGGCTTTGATCGTTCCCAAGATTATGGATCGTCCGAACGAGGCGCGTGTCGTCGCCGCCAAGCACGATATCGGCGCCGTATTGGCGGCGCTCAAGCTTTACAAACTTGATAATGGCCGTTATCCGACGACCGAACAGGGGTTGAGAGCACTGGTTGAAAAACCGTCTTCCGGCCAGCTTCCGGCCAACTGGAAAACCGGCGGCTATCTGGAAAAAATGCCGAAAGATCCGTGGGGGCGCGAGTATATTTATCTGAACCCCGGCATTAAAGGCGAGATTGATGTGATGAGTTATGGGGCCGACGCGCAGCAAGGCGGCGAAGGCTTCGATGCAGATCTCGGTTCCTGGATGCTCTAACGCCTGATGACGCCGGTTTTTCCTCTCAGCAATCAGCGGGGCTTTACGCTGATCGAGATCCTAGTGGTCTGTGCGATTATGGCGATCCTGCTTGGGCTGGCCGCAGTACGCCTAGATTTTTCTGCCGCCAGCCGCCTGAACAGCGCCGCCGAAGCCTTGTCACGGCAACTCGAAGCCGCCCGCGATGAGTCGATGATTCGGGGGCAAACGCTGGCGTTTTCAAGTGATGGGCCGGGTTACCAGTTTTGGGTTTCCAATGCCGACAGGAATGAGTGGTTTGCCCTGCCCGCCAACGACGCGATTGCATCACGACAATTTCCCAGCGGCATTGTGTTGAGTGCCTTGAGCATCAATGGATTATCCCGTCCCTTGGGCGAACGCATCGTGTTTTCGATTTCGGGCCTCAGTGAAATTTTTACGCTGACCTTGGCGAGCGATTCGTCACGCGTTGAGATTCTGTCCGACGCGCTGGGGCGAATGGATGTCCATGATGCGCAATAAAGGTTTTACGCTACTTGAAACGCTGGTCGCACTGGCTATTATTGGCATTTCCATGGCGGCGGCAATGCGTTCTACTCGGTCTTTTGCAGATGCTAGTTCGCTCCTTACCTTTGCTAGGTCTGCTGCAACAGCACCTTTCTGCGCCACGAGTTCAGCTTTATCGCGTTCCAAGGAAGCGATTCCATCGAGTTTCTCT
>CAIWVX010000232.1 GCA_903916205.1 uncultured beta proteobacterium | reverse complement strand
TCGCCGCGCTTAAGCTCGATCACCACGCGCATCCCCGACTTATCGGACTCATCACGCAGATCGGAAATACCGTCGATTTTCTTGTCGTTGACCAGCTCGCCGACCTTCTCCAACAGCGTACGTTTATTCACCTGATAGGGCAGCTCGTCGATGATAATGGCCTGACGATCATTGCTGCCTTTAATGTCCTCGAAGTGCGTTTTACCGCGCATGATGACGCGCCCGCGCCCGGTGTGATAGCCCTCACGCACCCCCGTGACGCCGTAAATAATGCCCGCCGTGGGAAAGTCAGGTGCCGGAATAAAGTCGATGAGTTCATCAATCGTCATTTCCGAATTAGCCAGCAAGGCCAAGCAACCGTCGATCACTTCGTTGATATTGTGCGGCGGGATATTGGTCGCCATACCCACGGCAATGCCCGACGAACCATTGATCAGCAAATTTGGGATACGCGCTGGCATAATCAGCGGTTCTTGTTCTGAGCCGTCGTAGTTCGGCCCGAAATCGACGGTTTCTTTATCAATATCGGCCAGTAGTTCATGGCCGATACGGGCCATACGCACTTCGGTATAACGCATAGCCGCCGCGTTATCTCCATCGACCGAACCGAAATTACCCTGCCCCTGGATCAGCATATAACGCAGCGAAAAATCCTGGGCCATGCGCACAATCGTGTCGTACACCGCCGTATCGCCGTGCGGATGGTATTTACCGATCACATCACCGACGATACGCGCCGATTTTTTGTAAGCTTTATTCCAGTCATTTCCCAACTCATGCATGGCGAACAGCACACGACGATGAACGGGTTTAAGACCATCACGCGCATCCGGCAAGGCCCGGCCAACGATCACGCTCATGGCGTAATCGAGATACGAGCGGCGCATCTCGTCTTCAAGGCTGATGGGGAGTATTTCTTTGGCGAAGGATTCTACGGGTTGTTCCATTTTTTATCCGGACAGTTCCTGCATGAGTCACATTTTGACGTTAATGTCGTCGTTTGACTAAACGTAAGATTCTACCATGCCTACACCCGCTCACCGCACTCTGGCGAATGGGCGAAGCCCGGTGATTTATTTTTAGCCACTAGTGTCAAATGTGCTTGGGTACATCAAGGGGAAGAGTGCGATCCAAATTGCAAGGAAGTTCAGAGGAACTCCTCGGGAGAGCACTTTGGGGCGAGAGGATATTTTGTCTCGACGATTGGACTGGACGAGAACATAGTTCGGGCGTATATCCGAAATCAGCAAAAGGACGACGAGCGGTACGAAGTTTGCAATGGGGTAAGCCACCTTAGGCGGCTCGCGTTTCATGAGCCTCTTTGAGAGGCTCTCAAGCTCGCGCCACCGGCTTTGCCGGTGGGATCTGACGGATTGGTAGGATGATCAGTTCAGGACATCAGTTTTAATCGCACACCAGCCTATCCTTTTGTGCACGATGAGGCGTACCTTAGTACTTACTCTTTTAGACTGCCGAAATGATATTGGCCGTACGACGACGCTTTTTGCCCTTAATCGTAAACTGGACGTAGCCTTCGATTAAAGCGAACAATGTGTGATCTTTGCCCATTCCAACATTCACACCGGGGTGAAATTCAGTGCCACGCTGGCGAATAATGATATTGCCTGCGGGAACCAGTTGACCGCCATAGCGTTTTACACCAAGGCGTTTCGATTCGGAGTCGCGACCATTACGGGAACTGCCACCTGCTTTAGTTTTAAAGGTCTTAACGCGGCGCTTGCCATTTACATCATTGATAGCAGCCTTGCGAACCTTCTTGCCGTTGGCTTTGGTGACTATATAGGTACTACCTCGACCATTGGCATTCTTAGTC
>CAIWVX010000231.1 GCA_903916205.1 uncultured beta proteobacterium | reverse complement strand
GTAGGTCCCTGGTTCGAGCCCAGGTCGAGGAGCCAAAAGATTTGAGGGGTTACGATTTTTTCGTAACCCCTTTCTCTTGGTTTCTTGAAACATCAAAAACCTTGCGAAAGCGACTTCACGAAACTTTCGACAAAAAAGCTCCTGAACTATGGATACTCAAACGCATGACACCTACTTCGCTTAAAGCCCTGCGCAATCTGCTCTTTTTCACCGTTCAAGATGCCGCGCGATTGATTGCCGCATCGCCAACTCAACCGCAAGGCGTTTCTGAGCAAGAATGGCAACAATGGGAAGACGGCCGCTTACCTATCCCAAAATCTGTTGCCGCGCGCATGGCTGAATTGAATGACTGGCGCTCGATGGCCTTAGATGCCACAGCGGATAATATTCGCCTACAGATGAAAGAAAAAGGCGGTAAGCCAGAGTCAATCTTTGTCATCTGGTACGACAAATTGGAGGATTGGGAATCAATGCCGAACCGCGAGCCGGTTATGTGGCGGCTCCAGCAGGCGGTTTGTGCCTCGTTACTGGGAATGTTCAGCCTCATTAAACTGGTTCCATTCGACGCCAACGCCTATTCAGCCTGGCTATCCGGTCGAGATGACTCAGAATCTTTGCGTGCGGAGTGGGCAGGAACGTGTCAATCCTAACTAGAAATATCCGCTGTCGTAGCCGGTTGTTTAACCCAAAATTCCGCGATTGAAATTCTCCCTGATTCTGTAAACTTTTCGTTGAGTACTGAACGAAGGGAAAAAAGATGAAAGCGAACCAGCAATCCAAAGCACTTGAAGGCATCAAGAAAGAGCAACTAAAACGGCGCTACTGCAACGCCCGTGCACGGCTGGCTCTGAATCTAGTCGAGCGTCTTGGCCGATAAATCGAAGAGCGTCTGCACGCCAGCCAGCCCAAACTCTGGCTCTGGCGCTGGCGTGGCAGGGAAGTCAAAACTCATTGACGGCACAACGGCGTCCCGCCTCGACACCCGACGAACCAAGCGGAATTTCCGCAGAGCAGGACGCAGAAGCCGGGACTGGGTTTCCCTCTGATCCGTTTGGTGGCGATCATCGTCGTGTGGTGCCCTTCTGGGTTGGGCGATCGGGCCTTGCCGGGGAAAGCAAACCGGCGAGATGGCGCTCCTGCGGCAACTCGCACATAGCTTTCGCCTTGGCAATATCGTCATTCCCGACGGCAAAGATATTCTTGGCAAGATCAATTCCGAGAGTAATAATGTTCATGAACTTCCTCTTTCGTGGTTTTAAATGGATTTCAACATCAATATTTTGGCATTTCGATGCCGTGTAGACTTAGCTCTACTCCCTCGGGACGGGGAAGTCACTTTCATTCGTTAGATTCGCCATGCCCATCGATGCAGACCGCGCAAAGTCCTTCCTTCGATCCCTCTCACCAGAGCAGATCGAAGAGGGCAATCGTCGGGATCACGCGGAGCACGAGCGGCAAGTTTCAAAGTTTCACAAAGCCTACGCCGAAGGTTGCTGTTATCTCTGCGATGAGCCGTTTGACCAGATGCGCACTTCTCGTCCATGCACTCACTGGTTGCTCAGGCGGTGCCGATTCAAAACGACGGACTTCTTGAGCATCACCAAGTGGTATGACTACCACAACGTTGCCGCATTCCTTCGTTGGTGCGCCAACGAAGAGTCAATGCTCCGCAACATCAATGACCTTGAATCTGAAAGATCAGAACGAAAGATCATCAGCTACACAGTCAAGTGGAAGAACATCGACTGGACGTTTGACTGTACCGAGAACGACATGCGCGGTCATGGCACAGGGCCATCTTCGCATCCGCACTACCACTTTCAAATGCGAATCGACGGCCGCCAATTCATCAACTTCAATAAATTTCATGTTCCGCTGTCTGACCGCGATCTTTTCAATCTGAGCCTCCGCGATGAGCCGAAGGTTCACCATAGCTTCGGAGCTGCCGGATCCGGAATGCAAGAAGCAGTCTCTGTTGACCCCGAGCTGGTTCTAGAACATACCGAGCCTACAAAGAGCCAAGATGAGGCTGCATATCACTTCTCAACCATGATCGAGGCTACCGATGCGCCGCTTTCAGGCGACGAGATTCACGACATCTTTGAGGAAGCAAAGCGCACCAACAAGTCCTTTGCCTTCGTTGCAAAGAAGCGACTCCAAGGCCGCGCCCGAATTCAAACAGTCATCTCGCCGATGGACTCTATTCCCGACATTGCAAGCCGGACGGAGCGCAAACCGCGGTGAAAGGCGAGAGAATAATTGGGGACACCCATTAGCCGTCCGGTGTCAAGTGAGTTTTTTGTACAAGGGTGCGCAAGGTTTCATCTTGCGCACGCGGACGCACCGAGCGAAAAGTGCGCAAGATAAAGCCTTGCACACCCGACGAGCTACAGCCGGTCATCCCCCAAAAGGACTTCCTCCGGGGCGTGTTGGGTTTTACCCGGACGCTGATGAAAGACGCGTGCCGGAACCTCATTCGTTGATCGGGACGGGTTTCGTCCCCTAGAATTAATCAGGTATTTCCGGCGCGGGTCTAAACCGCTTCACATCAACGCATGCCGCGCACGGGTGATTTTTGGCCGCCTAAATGGATTTCCAATATCGGTGACAGCGCTCGGCTACGACAATTCGGCCAAGATCGTGCTGGTTGCTTGGACTTTCTCGCCGATCACCACTTTTACCCGGCTATCCAACGGTAGATAAAGATCAACGCGCGAACCAAAACGGATAAACCCGTAGCGTTGCCCCGCGGTTAATGTCGTTCCAGAATCAACATAATTCAGGATGCGACGTGCAACTAGTCCGGCGATTTGAACGCAGGTAATGTCACGCCCATCAATGGTTTTTAAGTGCAGCGCACAGCGCTCATTTTCCATTGAAGCCTTGTCGAGTGCGGCATTGAGAAAGCTCCCCGGCTTGTACCACTTGGCCTGTACGGCACTCTGAATCGGGGAACGATTTGAATGCACGTTGAAGACGTTCATGAACACGCTGACCTTGAGCGCACGACGGTTGAGGTAAGGATCATCGGCTTCTTCAACCACAACAATACGTCCATCAGCCGGTGCCAGAACACTTTTTGGCCCACCCGCGATGACGCGGCCTGGATCACGAAAAAACTGAATGCAAAAAATAAAGATCAGCCAAAAAGGCAATGACCAAAATGCAGCAAACGAAGTCAGTATGGCCGCTAGTGCAAAAGCACCCGCGATAAACGGCCAGCCTTCCTTGGCAATTATAGGATGTGGATAGTTCATTAAGCGCCTGAAAATGGTGAGAGGTAAGGTGTGATGAGTAAAATTTGGGGTGAGGCACCGGATTTTACCCCGTGCGCCTCACCCCAATTTTGCGATGCAACACTCAGTTTTTTGTTTGATCGACGAGCTTGTTCTTCTTGATCCACGGCATCATGTCACGCAGCTTGGCACCAACCACTTCGACTGGATGCTCGGCATTGAGGCGACGATTGGCGGTCATCGAAGGGTAGTTGGTCTTGCCTTCCTGGATGAACATCTTGGCGTACTCACCGTTCTGGATGCGTTTCAGTGCGGCACGCATGGCGTAGCGTGACTCTTCGTTGATGACTTCCTTGCCGGTCACGTACTCGCCGT
>CAIWVX010000230.1 GCA_903916205.1 uncultured beta proteobacterium | reverse complement strand
GTAGCGAATTCCCTCTAGCCGCGCCATTGTCCGTTAATGACGTACTGCGCTGGCCCGGAATGTTCGGCGACGATTCGCTCAATCTTGATACGCTGGTTCCTGCGTGCATGGCACTGGCACGCGATGCGTTAGAGGACTTTTCTGCCAGTCGGGCGCGTGAAGGTGAAAAACTCTCAGTGGTTATTCTTGAGCGGGTCACTCGCCTACGCGATCTGGTCAGCCAAGTCGAGCCGAGAATCCCCGCCGCACAAGCGGCATTCCAAGAAAAGCTGAAGCAAAGGCTAGTTGATGCGCTTGGCTGTGCCGACGACGACCGTATCCGTCAGGAAGTCGCGGTGTTTGCCGTGCGCATCGACGTGGCCGAAGAACTCGCCCGTCTATCAACCCATCTTGACGAAGTTGAACGCGTATTAAAAGCGGGAGGGGCGAGCGGCAAGCGACTGGACTTTCTGATGCAGGAACTCAATCGTGAGGCCAACACGCTGGGGTCTAAATCGGTCACCACCGAAGTGTCACAAACGTCAATGGAACTAAAGTTGCTAATCGAACAAATGCGCGAGCAGATTCAAAATTTGGAATAGCATTTCACCCCAACTCACACCGTCGCACGATAGGTTTGGCCGTCTTTTTTCTCTGCTCGAAGTCTATTCGGCACATTAATTTAAATCCGCAAATTTAAATCCGCCGCTTGTTTTTTTCTTTGATCTCGTTTCTAATCACGCCTTACATTTTTATTTTTGGCTTGACGACCATGTCTTCATTTGATGCCTCCGCTTTGGGAATGCTTATCGCGCTAGCGATAGCCACCTTGGCGCTTGTCATTAAAAACGGTGTCGTGCCGGTAGTGCGCGTAGTAAAGGCAGTGAGCGTGGTACCGAGCGCACCGTCGAGGGCAGGAAGAAAATAAGTCAACGTGTAAAACGACTGAAAATTCCAAACCCCCGCCGGTGCAAACCGAGCGGGGGTTTTTATTTTTAACCACCGACCGGCCAAGCCGCTAACCGCAGTTCTGCAAAGGAGATGTCTATGTCCAGTCCTAAAACCGAAACCCTCAATGGCGCACAGATTGCGGTGCGTCTGCTGGAAAGGCAGGGCGTACGACGCGTCGCTGGCATTCCTGGCGGCCCGATTTTACCGTTTTACGACGCCTTGTCGCAGTCGACGCTAATCGACAATATTCTGGCGCGCCACGAACAAGGCGGAGGTTTTATGGCGCAGGGCATGGCCCGCGCTAGCGGTGAGGTCGCCGTCTGTATTGCGTCTTCTGGCCCCGGTGCCACCAACCTGTTGACCGCCATTGCTGATGCCAAACTCGATTCGATTCCGCTGGTGGCGATTACCGGTCAGGTGCCCTCGTCGCTGATCGGAACCGATGCCTTTCAGGAAGTCGACACCTATGGGTTGACCATTCCGATCACCAAGCACAACTTTCTTGTTGGAGCTGCCGAGGAGTTGCTTGATGTTATTCCGCGTGCCTTCCGACTCGCGATTTCCGGACGCCCCGGCCCCGTGGTCATCGATATTCCCAAGGATGTGTTGATGCAGAAGGTTGAGGTGAGCACTTGGCCCGAACCCGGTGTGGCTGATCCTGCACCGGAGCCGGATGGCGCGTTGATTGCCGAAGCGGCGGCAATGATCAATGCGGCGGAACGCCCGATGCTCTATCTCGGCGGTGGTGTGATTTATTCAGGCGCCTCCGCGCTAACGACCGAATTTGCCGAAAAAGCCAGTCTGCCGAGCGTGATGACTTTAATGGCGCTCGGTGCGATGCCTGTCGATCATCCGCTTTCGCTGGGGATGCTGGGCATGCACGGTGCGCGCTGCACCAATCTAGCGATGGATGAATGCGATCTATTAATTGCCATCGGCGCTCGTTTTGACGACCGTGCGACGGGCAAGGTAGCGGCCTTTTGTCCGCAGGCAAAGATCATCCACATCGACATTGATCCATCTGAACTCGACAAGATCAAGACCGCCCATGTGGGGATTAAGGGGGACGTCAAGTCGGTGCTTGAACGGCTTACCCCGCAGGTCAAGATCCGTTTGCGCGAGCCTTGGTTATCGCGGGTGGCCGAACTCAAGCGCGATCATCCGCTACGGATGCCGGGCATTGACGACCCGCGCACACATTACGGGCTGATCCGCGCCGTGGCGGATTGTCTCGATGACGAAGCGACCATCACCACCGATGTCGGTCAGCACCAGATGTGGGTAGCTCAGGCGTATCCCTTGCGTCGACCACGCCAGTGGTTGACTTCCGGCGGACTCGGAACCATGGGTTTTGGCTTACCGGCAGCGATTGGCGCAGCACTCGCCGAACCGCAGCGCACCGTGGTCTGCTTCACTGGCGATGGCAGCATTTTGATGAACATACAGGAATTTGCCACGGCGGCAGAAGAAGAGGTGAATGTCAAAGTGGTGTTGATGAATAACAGCTCACTCGGTCTAGTCGTTCAACAGCAAACCATGTTTTATGGCAATCGGGTTTTCTCATCAAAATTCAAGGGAATGCCCGACTTTATCAAAGTCGCCGAAGGCTTCGGCTGGAAGACGCTTGACCTAGATAATGTCAGCGACCCTGTCGCCGCACTAAACAAAGCGTTTGCTACCCGTGGGCCGATGCTGATCCATGCCAGTATTGACATGCGCGAGCAAGTATTACCGATGGTTGCACCCGGTGCAGCAAACAAAGACATGATTGGAGGTTGAGCGTGAATACCATAAACAAATCGGAAAACCGAGCGATTACCCGCACTGTACTTGAGCTTGATGTCAATAACCATGCCGGCGTAATGTCGCACGTCGTGGGTATGTTTTCGCGCCGCGCCTACAACGTCGAAGGCATACTTTGTATGCCAGTGGGGACTGGCGCGACCAGCCGCATCTGGCTGATGGTCAATGAAGACGCGCGTCTTGAACAGATGGTAAAACAAGTCATGAAGCTCGAAGACGTGCTCGCCGTACGTCGACATGGCGCAGAACATGAGGTGTTTGAACGACTGGAAGAATTCTTCCACTAAGCGTTGCGCAGGCCGGTACCCGCAAAACACCGGCCTGCGCAACGGGTACAACTGGCTTCTCACCTGAGCACGCGTGAACATAGTGGTTTTTGACCGTCTTTGAGTCCTTCGGTCGCTCAATGAGAATGTTTGCCCGTGTTAATTTATAATTTAATCAACAACCGATAAACGAAGGGGAAATTATGCTCAGTCATGACGTGAACGACCCGAAAAGCAGCGCATTAGCGCCCGAGGATCTTGAAAAAGTTCTTTCTTCGATAGACTTTCCGACGTGCCCCGATATAGTCAAGAAAGCCTTGGCAGAGACGCGAAAAGAGGATCCTGATCTGCGCGTATTGGTCAATCTAATCTCCGCCGCCCCGAGTATGTCAGCCGCTGCGCTGAAACTTGCAAATTCCGTTCTGTACCGATCGAGAGAGCCGGTTTCAACGGTTCGTCACGCGGTGGAACGCTTGGGGACTAAAGCGGTTTCATCCATCGTGATTGCCGTCGCTTTACGCTCATCCGTTGATGGGTTACATGAGGCTTGGCTTGATTCTTTCTGGCGACGCGCTACAAAAACGGCACTCATCGCGGCGTTGATCGCCCGACGTCAGTTCGGAATTTCGCAAGATGCGGCCTACACCTTTGCCCTTTTTCATGACGCCGGTATCCCCATGATGGTGAAACGCTTCAACGACTACGCAGGGGTTGTCGAGGCGTCAAAAGTCAAAGGGCAAATGCTCATGGCCGCCGAAAGCGAATACTTTCCATGCACCCATGAAATCATTGGTTCTCTCATGCTCAGAAATTGGGGCTTACCCCCCGTTCTTGGATTGGCCATTCGCTTTCACCACGCACCGGATGCCTATGAACTGCCAGACCAAACCTTGCCGGGTAGCGCCTTGTCACTCATCGCAGTAACCCAAATTGCCGAGCACCTGGCCACCGAATCGTTAGGCGAAGTTGATCTCGAAGTCGGTGTTGAACTCTTTGAAAAAGCCTTGAGTTTCATTGGAATTTCGCATAGCGAGCTAGATGAATTGCGTCAATGTGTTGTCACCGTTATTGAAGAGCCTTGAACGATGTGAATGAAGCGGCGAGACGTCCGTGTTTATTTCCTTCTCGCCGATTGTCTGGCGACGCTATCGATGTGAGTCAGGCTCAACACGCCTTCAAAACTGATTCCTCACCTCATGTTTCTTCAGGAACCTCTTGGTTGCGTGCGGGCTTGGGAGGCTAAGTCGTTACGAATAATCTGGGACAAAGTGTTATGCCGAGGGCTACTGCCTTCTCGGAGGCGGTATCGTCATGGTCAGGCCGACGCCAAGCCAGATCAGCGCTAGAACGGAACATACCAACCAAACCGCAAGTGTCCCGGCGCTTTGCGCCAGCATTCCGCCAAAAACGCCACCTAGAAAAAGCCCAATCGACTGACTGGTGTTATAAATCCCAAGCGCTGCGCCCTTGGCGTGAGGGGGGGCAATGCGTGAGATGAGCGAGGGCAGGGTCGCTTCAAGTACATTGAACGTGATGAAGAAAAGCAGCAACCAGAAGGACAAGCCGTACAGGCTCTCGCCAAAAAAAGCGAATCCTAATTGGACGATGAGCAGCAAGGCAATCGCTGAATTGAATATCAATTTCATTTTGCCGTATTTTTCGGCGGCGATGATGGCGGGCACCATGACGACAAAAGAAAGTAAGACGGCGGGCAGATACACCTTCCAATGCTGAGCGACCGGTAGCCCGCCGATTTTGACCAGCAATGACGGGAGCAAAACCCACATCGCTGTTTGGATAATGTGCAGGGTAAACACCCCGAAATTCATACGTAACAATTGAGGATGAACCAGCACCTCAACAAAACTGCGCCAGCCCGGTTGGCGCGGAATGGACGGTGCGGCGGGCACGACGTTGAGTACGACAATAATCGCCAGAAGCGAAAGCACGCCGGTTAGCGCGAAAATTCCAGACATACCGATCAACGCATACAGCACGGGGGACGCCACCATCGACAAAGCGAACGCTAGGGCGATTGATGAGCCGATCATAGCCATCACCTTGGTTAGGTGCTGATCACGCGTAAGATCAGCAGCAAGTGCCGTTACTGCCGCCGATATAGCTCCGGCCCCTTGAAGAATCCGCCCACCAATGACACCGTAAATATCGTGCGACGCCGCCGCAACAAAACTACCGAGGGCGAATAACACCAATCCGAAAACGATCACTGGTTTACGCCCAAAACGATCCGAAGCGGCCCCGTAAGCGATCTGCAAAAAAGTCTGCGTCAAACCATAGGCACCGAGTGCCAGACCGACAAGTGCCATATCGTTGCCTGAGGGAAGTTCCGAAGCATAGATAGAAAACACCGGCAAGATGAGAAATAGTCCCAGCATACGCAAGGCAAAAATGGAAGCCAGCGCCACACCGGTACGGCGTTCATCTGAAGTTAGGTGGTCATTATTTGGGGATAACATTCGAGGGATACCAGAAAACAAGGGGGTTTGCGGAACAAGAAGCGCCTAGAACGGTCTTATCTGCCGACGCATGTCAGTATATTAACAGGTTTGCATTCCCCCTCAGGTTACCCTCCCCAATGGAAGAATTTAAAGAAATACGTATTCGTGGTGCTCGCACACACAATCTAAAAAACATCAATCTTGACTTGCCGCGCAATCGGTTAATCGTCATTACGGGGCTTTCTGGTTCGGGCAAATCTTCGCTGGCCTTTGACACGCTTTACGCCGAAGGGCAACGCCGTTACGTTGAATCCTTGTCGGCTTATGCTCGCCAGTTTTTACAGCGCATGGACAAACCCGATGTTGATTTGATCGAAGGCTTATC
>CAIWVX010000229.1 GCA_903916205.1 uncultured beta proteobacterium | reverse complement strand
CTGCTGACGCAAGGCATGGTGGTGGCGCCAACTTTTTATCGTGAAGGCGAAAATGGTAAAAATGAGTGGATCAATCCGGCTGAGGTCGATTTGATCTGCGATGAACGCGGTCGCGCGACCGCCGCCACGCTGCGCTCTGATGGTCAAGCCGTGGTCATCGGCGGCACCGAGAAAATGTCGAAGTCGAAAAACAACGGCGTCGATCCGCAAGCCTTGATCGACCAGTTTGGTGCGGATACTGCGCGCCTGTTCATCATGTTTGCTTCCCCTCCGGATCAATCGCTGGAGTGGTCTGATGCCGGTGTTGAAGGCGCTTACCGTTTCCTCAAGCGAATCTGGCGATTGGTTTTCGAGCATACCTCAGCCCCCCAGGTTGCCGCCTATGCCAGCGGCGAACTTTCGTCCGAGTTAAAAACCTTCCGTCGCCAACTGCACCAAACCATCGGAAAAGTGGCTGATGATTACGGTCGACGCAAACAGTTCAATACCGCCATTGCCGCCGTGATGGAATTGCTCAACGCTTATGCCAAGCTCGTTGATGATTCTGCCAGCGCCCGAGCCGTCAAGCAGGAAGCACTAGAAGCCGCCGTGCTCTTGTTATTCCCGATTGTTCCGCACATTGGTGAAGCGCTTTATAGTGCGCTTAAGCCCGGCTTGACCGCCAGTACGCAACGCTTCCCGACAGTTGATAATGCGGCGCTGCTACAAGACGAAATCGAGCTGATGCTGCAAGTCAATGGCAAACTGCGCGGTAGCTTGCGGGTGCCGGCGACGGCAGACAAAGCGGCGATTGAAGCGGCGGCACTGGCTTCCGAAGTCGTGCAAAAGTATCTTGAGGGGAATGGTGTTAAAAAGCTGATCGTGGTTCCTAGCCGCTTGGTCAATATCGTTGTGTAATCACAAGAAAGGTCTGTCGTGATGCGCTTAACTTTTCGTTCTACGCTTATGGCCGTGTTCGTAGCGGCGATGGCGGGTTGTGGCTTTCAACTGCGCGGCGCCTACGATCTGCCTTACGAAAGCCTCTATCTGTCCATGCCCGATTATTCACTGATTGGGGCTGGACTAAAACGGGCTATCCGCTCATCCGGTTCAACCCGGATTGTCGATAACGCCAAAGAAGCGCAAGCAACGTTCCTGCCAACGGGTGAAACGCGTCTGCCGCTTATTCTTTCATTGTCCAGCGCCGGTCGCGTGCGTGAAAAAAGGCTCAGTTATCGCTTTGGCTACCGCATTGTCGATAGCAAGGGGCGCGATCTGGTCTTGCCCGTCACCGTCGAAATCAATCGTGACCTAACCTATGCCGACTCGGACGTGCTCGCCAAAACCCAAGAAGAAGCGCTGCTCTGGCAGGACATGGAAAAAGATTTAGTGCAGCAGTTAATGCGACGGCTGGCCGCCGTCAAACCAATCCCCCCCGCTAATTCGGAGTAGAGGCTCATGCAGATCCGCAGCGAACAACTGGCGGCCCATCTGGAACGTGAGTTGAAGGCGGTTTACGTTGTTTATGGCGATGAGCCCTTACTGGTTATCGAAGCGGCTGACGCCATTCGGGCGACGGCACGTAAAAAGGGGTTTGACGAACGCGACGTGCTGACGGCTATTTCTGGTTTCAATTGGAACGAGTTGCACCATGCCGCTGGCAATATGTCACTCTTTGGTGGGCGCAAGCTGATTGATCTGCGCATTCCAACCGGTAAGCCAGGGCGCGAGGGCAGCGAAGCCATTCAAGCCTATTGCAAAAACCCCTCGCCCGATGCGCTGCTACTGGTCACTCTGCCGGGCCTCGACTGGACGGAAGAAAAAGCCGTCTGGCTAAAAGCGCTGGCTGAAGCGGGTGTCGCCATCAAGCTGATCCCGCCTAATCTGACCGAATTGCCTAACTGGATTGCCGGTCGTTTGCGGCGTCAGCAGCAGAGTGCCGAGTCGGAAGGCTTGCGCTTTATTGCTGAACGTGTCGAAGGCAATCTGCTCGCGGCGCATCAGGAAATTCTCAAACTGGAACTGCTCTACCCAGTTGGTGAACTGACCTTGCAACAGGTACGGGAGGCGGTACTCAACGTCGCACGTTACGATCTCGATGGACTGCGTGAAGCCTTGCTCAGCGGCGATGTCGCTCGCCTCACGCGCACGCTGGACGGGCTTCAGCAGGAAGGTGAGCCTCTGCCGCTAGTGCTCTGGGCGATGACTGAAGAAGTCCGCGCACTCGCTCAGGCCAAGGCCGGACTCAAAAAAGGAAAACCGCTCGACACCGCGATCAAAGACGCTCGCGTCTGGGGCGCTCGTCTGTCGCTATTCAAACGGGCTTTACAGCGCATTGATGAGGTCACCGCCAATGCCGCCGTAGTCCATGCGGCACGCATTGACAGGATGATCAAGGGAATTGGTGCCGGGGATGTGTGGAACGAATTTCTTCGTCTTGGCCTAGATCTTTGCGTGCAAGGACGGCCTGAAAAACGATGATTAAGCGCAGAAACTAATTTGCTTTCTCGTTATCCGACGGCTCGTCGGGTGCCAGATGTTCCCAAAGGCAATCGGGGAAAAATTCAAATTCATCGGTCATTGCACAACGCGTGACATCTTGAACGAGACAGTGACCTTGGCACTTGTCGTCGACGACAACCGTACGTAGTTCAGTATCAACCTGACGCTCACCGTCCCAATAGCTGCATGTGGCACAGATTTTGACTTCGGCAGGAACAATGAGTTTTTTACTCATAGCTGTTTCAAAATAATATAAGGTCTGTATGTGAGTTTATTTTTTAATAATGGTTCAATGAAGTTTTAGCCTGATCGTTATAATCTTGATTTGAATTCCGACTCACAGGTAAAAACATGAACATCGAGCGATACATGCAGACCGTTGGTCAGCAAGCGCGGAAAGCGTCGCGAATTATTGCCCGCACCGACAGCCAGGCAAAAAATCTCGCCTTGCGCTGCATTGCTTCTGCCATTCGTAGCCATTCTACGGGCCTTATTGAGGCAAACCAGCAAGACCTCGTTGCCGCCCGTGCCGCCGGTCTGGAGCCGGCGATGCTTGACCGCCTGACCCTCACCGAGAAAAGCATTGCCGCTATGGCGGATGGTGTCGAGCAGATCGCCCTACTGCCCGATCCGGTCGGTGAAATCAGTGAGATGAAACTTCAGCCAAGTGGCATTCAGGTAGGCAAAATGCGCGTCCCGTTGGGGGTCATCGGGATCATTTATGAGGCCCGCCCCAATGTCACCGCCGATGCTGCCGCGCTGTGCCTTAAATCGGGCAACGCCTGCATTCTGCGTGGCGGCTCTGAAGCCATCCGCAGCAACCGAGCTATCGCCCAACTGGTGCACGCCGGTTTGGCCGAAGCGGGTTTACCCGCGCACGCGGTACAGGTCATTGACACCACTGACCGAGCCGCGGTCGGCCATCTGATCACCCTGCGGGAATATGTTGATGTAATCGTGCCGCGTGGTGGCAAAGGGCTGATTAAGCGCCTACTCGCCGAATCAAAAGTACCGATGATCCAGCATCTCGATGGCAACTGCCACGTCTATTTAGACGACGAAGCCGATTTTGACAAAGCCTTGCGCATTGTCGAAAACTCGAAAACACAACGCTATGGCACCTGCAACACCGCTGAATCATTACTGGTGGCACGCTCGCTTGCGGCACGCTTGCTGCCGCCGATTGCCGCGATGCTGATCGCCAAAGGCGTAGAAATTCGCGGCTGCGTCGAAACGCAAGCGCTTGTGAAAGAAGCCAAGGCCGCCAGCG
>CAIWVX010000228.1 GCA_903916205.1 uncultured beta proteobacterium | reverse complement strand
GATAAAGCAAACTTGGCGGTGGCAGCGTCTTGGCGCGCTCTTGAATCTCGCCCCATATTTTGCGCAAGTAGTCGATGTCGCTGGACAATTCTTGCGCGGTCGCATTCTCGGCCATCGTCCGCACGATATAGCCCCCGGCTTCGTTTTCCGGCATGAGTTCATTGATTTTTTTGCGCAGCACTTCGCGCTCAGCCTCACTCTCGATACGCTGCGAGATGCCAATATGCTTTTCCTGCGGTAAATAGACGAGCATTCGACCGGCCATCGACAACTGGGTCGACAAGCGTGCGCCTTTAGTTCCTATCGGATCCTTAATCACCTGCGCCACGACGCTCTTGCCCTCGAACAAGATTTTTTCAATCGAACGTACCGGGACACCCGGCTGATGCGGCTCCCAGATGTCGGCGACGTGCAGAAAAGCCGTGCGTTCAAGCCCAATATCGACAAAAGCCGATTGCATTCCAGGGAGAACACGGACGACGCGCCCGACATAAATGTTGCCAACCAGCCCTCGAGTGACTTTGCGCTCGATATGCAGTTCCTGCACGGCACCTTGATAGATCACGGCAACGCGCGTTTCCTGCGGAGTAAAGTTGATCAGAATATCTTCAGACATAGGCTCACGAAAATAGAGAGTATAAATACAGTTAAAATGTTCGATTGAGTACATTCTACCTTTTCCCCATCAAAGCCTCCATGCCAGTTGCTTACCGCGCAAAAAATATAAGCTTGCCTCAACCTGAATTACTTGCGCCAGCGGGTTCACAGGCCATGATGCGCACCGCTTTTGCCTTCGGTGCGAATGCCGTATATGCCGGACAACCGCGTTACAGCCTACGTGTTCGCAATAACGAGTTTGGTCACCTAGAAACCTTGGGCGCTTCCATTGCAGAAGCTCACGCCAATGGAAAACACTTTTACGTGGTCAGCAATATTTTGCCGCACAACGTCAAAGTCCGTAGCTATCTGGCCGATATGGCTCCGGTCATTGCGCTGATGCCGGATGCGCTGATTATGGCTGACCCCGGCCTGATTGATTTGGTGCGTGAGCACTGGCCGGAAATGCCGATACATCTTTCGGTTCAGGCCAACACCATCAACTTTGCCGCCGTGCGTTTTTGGGCCAAACAAGGTATTTCCCGCATCATCCTTTCGCGTGAACTTTCGCTCGACGAGGTTGCCGAAATTCGTCAAGAATGCCCGGACAGCGAATTAGAAGTTTTCGTTCATGGGGCCTTATGCGTCGCTTATTCGGGACGTTGTCTGCTCTCCGGCTATTTCAACCACCGCGACTCCAATCAGGGTTCGTGCACCAACTCTTGCCGCTGGGATTACACCGTAAAGACCGGTCAGGAAGAGGCCGGGGGCGATAGATACGCTGCCAGCAAAGTCTGGCTGCTTGAAGAAAAGGAACGCCCCGGTGAATTGCTGCCGATAGAAGAAGACGAACACGGCACCTACATCATGAACTCAAAGGATTTGCGCGCTGTTGAGCATGTTCGGCGGCTGATCGAAATCGGCGTTGATTCATTGAAAATTGAAGGGCGAACCAAGTCACCCTATTATGTGGCGCGTACCACGCAGGTTTATCGCCGGGCCATTGATGACGCCGTCGCGGGACGTCCGTTTAATCCGCAATTACTGGGGGAGCTTGAAGGCTTGGCTAATCGCGGCTACACCGATGGTTTTTATCAGCGCCACCACGAGCACGAAATGCAGAACTACCTGCGCGGACACTCTGAATCCGGGCGCAGCCTCTATGTTGGCGATGTCATCGGCTTCGACAGCGCGCGAAAACTAGCGCAGATCGAGGTTAAAAATCGCTTTTCACTCGGTGATCGGATTGAGGTCATTCACCCGACGGGCAATTTTGAATTTGTCCTAGAGCACATGGAAAACAGCACGGCTCAAGCCGTCAGTGTGGCTTCTGGCAGTGGTCACCGCGTTTGGATTCCGTTACCTGCTGAACTTCCGGGGGCGTTGCTGGCGAGGTTTGTTTAAACGATAAGCTCAACCGTAGACCGGTTTCCGGTTTATTTACCCCCTTTTAGCATTCAAGTTGTATTCCATACCATTGAAGGAGTCAGAAAATGTCACGTTTGTTCGAGCCGTTGCAACTTGGTGAAGTTCGCCTTAAAAACCGTGTCGTCATGGGGCCGTTAACCCGTTGCCGCGCCGCTCTAGGGCGAGTTCCAACCGCCTTGATGGCCGAGTATTACGCTCAGCGCGCCTCGGCGGGTTTGATCATCAGCGAGGCCACGGCCATCATGCCGATGGGCGTTGGCTATCCTGATTCGCCAGGAATCTGGTCGAACGAACAGGTGGCCGGCTGGAAGCAAGTCACCGCAGCGGTGCATAAAATGGGCGGCGTGATCTTCATGCAACTCTGGCACGTTGGCCGCATTTCCGATCCGTATTACCTTAATGGCGCACTCCCCGTCGCCCCTAGCGCCATCGCGCCCGGTGGCTACGTCAGCCTGATGCAGCCGAAAAAAGCGTTTGTTACGCCACGCGCCCTTGAGCTTGACGAAATTCCAGCCATTATCGAGGCTTATCGCCAAGGTGCAGAAAACGCCAAGCGCGCTGGATTTGACGGTGTTGAACTGCACGGTGCCAATGGTTATCTGCTCGACCAATTTTTGCAAGACAAGAGCAATCAGCGTAATGATGCCTATGGTGGTCCGATCGAGAATCGCGCCCGTCTGATGCTCGAAGCCACCGATGCCGCGATTTCAGTGTTCGGTGCCGGACGTGTCGGCGTGCATCTAGCGCCTCGTGGCGACGCGCATTCCATGGGCGATTCAAACCCTCTCGCCACGTTCACTTACCTGGCCCGCGAATTCGCTAAACGAGGTATTGCCTTCATTTGCGCCCGTGAGCACGCCGGTGAAAATCGTCTCGGCCCGCAAATCCAAGCGGCCTTTGGCGGCGTCTACATCGCCAACGAGCAATTCACCGTTGACTCCGCTGAAGCTGCACTGGCCGCAGGTGAAGCCGATGCCGTTGCCTGGGGCAAACTGTATATTGCCAACCCTGATCTAGCCGAGCGCATCCAACTCGGCGGCCCCTTCACCCCCCCCGATCCTGCCACCTTTTACGGCGGCAACATCGAGGATTATGCTAAAGGCTATACCGACTATCCGGCTTTGTCATCGCTACCCTGAGCCAAATCAGAACTTGTACGCAATACCTACGGAAACGACGCTGACATCGGCTTCGCCAGTCTTGTTTGAGTCGCCAAGCTTGCTGAACAGTTCGTACTCAACGCGAATGCCAAGCTGCTTGCTCACGTTATAGGTGGCACCGATACCGTAGGTTGGTTTAATTTTTGTCGCATTGGCGGAACCGTTTAAATTTACGGCACCCCCTGTGCCTCTAGCGCTTCCTTCAACCTTGGCATCAATTACACCCAGTTTGCCGAAAAGCGAGAACGATTCGTTGATGGGTAAGATGCCCACTGCAGCAATATTAAAACCGGAGGCATTGCCTTCTTGTTTGTAAGTTCCGCCAGTGGCGCTGGCAGAATACTTGGCTTTTCCAAGATCAATGTAGCCGCCTTCCACAGCGAAGTACGGATTGAACTGATAACCAACCTGTGCTTTGTAGGCAATGTCGTTCTTGTCTACAGACGAACTAAGGCCTGTGGCTCCGGCATTAGTCAGCAGGCCATCCAAACGACCTTTGTTGATATCTGCTGACGACTGCCCTACTGAACCGACAACATAAACATCACCAGCCAACACGGGCGTAGCTGCCGTTGCAGCGAGAAGAGCGATTAGTGCTAATTTTTTCATAATACAGTTCCTTTGATTTTAAAAATGGATGGGAATACACCGGCGTAAAAATGTAATTGGGCCTCAATGATCGTAAGAAACCAATAAAACACAAAGAAAATTATGCCAAGAAACAAGCTGTTGCGCAATATTTGTTGCAATATTCTGCAATGGCTTGTTAAGCTTTTCGGGCGTTATTGAGGCTTCTCCAAACAACTCATGCACGGCCCTTGTGATCTAAAATGTCTCGGCGTTTTATGATGGGTGTTGGAAAACTAAATTCCTAGTGAAAGGTTTTTGATGAGAGCAAAAGAGGTTTCGGCGTCGGTGGTTTGTCCCGGTTGTGGTGTGGCTTTTGTCTGTGGTGTGACGGCGGGGCTGGCGACGTGCTGGTGTATGGAGAAGCCTATTGGTTTGCCGATAACAGAGGCCG
>CAIWVX010000227.1 GCA_903916205.1 uncultured beta proteobacterium | reverse complement strand
TGCGAAACAACGCCCAGGGAAACAGCGACAGACACAGATCGATGGTCGTCGAATCCAGCGCGTAGGCGGTGCTTTCCAGTTCGAAGCCAAGGCGCTCGCCCACATAGAGCTTCCTAGCCTGCACGATCAGGTGCTGGGCGAATTCTGCATGAATACGCTAGTCCCGTGTTTCGTTGGCGTCGGCTAGTGTCGAGCGTTTGATCTCTTGGCGGAATCCCATGTGGTAAAGCTTTGACGATTGCGCCAAGAGACAGACTCCGATGTTCCACAGACTCTCGCGGTAGGTCAGTTGCGCGAAAGCCATCACGCGAAACTGCTCGGCACACGTCAGCGACTTGACGTAGCGATCGCCGTTGCAGCGATCGACAATACGATGAAAGGTCTTCCACGGCAAAAAATCCATGAGTTGCGCGAACAAGGTCTTGCCAATATACATCAGAGACTCCAGCGAACAAAAAACTGGAATCCTGATCGATCAGCGAGTCATTGTTCAAGTCGGGGACAGTTTTCATTTCTCGGAGGCCCCAATCAATCATAGCTTTCAGCGATTCGAGCCTTCATTTAACCGGACAGCAGTGAAGAACAACGAGATTTATTTTACGGTTATTTACAAATTATCGTGCACTCACGCACACATGCTCTGAAAGGTTACGGCAAAATTGAACGCTTCTTGAGGCGCTGATAAAACCTCAGCATCAGTAAAATCAGAAACTCGTCCAGCACACAAGACCGGTTAAATCGGTCGTTGAACGAAACCGCTACGCGAAAAAAAACCACCCCGGGACTGGGCTTCGTTCAACAAACGGTTGAACGAAGCCGCTACGCGGAGAAACCCCACCCTGCAGCGCCACGAATTATTGTGCACGATCATGCCCTCGTTGATGAGGGTGTGATTGTGCCCAACTTCGTGGAGATACGCCAGCATGAATACAGCCTCATCAACTCAGTTTGAACAGCACTATCAGAGCCATCTGAAACATCTCAAGCTCAAAGGTTTGCAGCCGAAGACTGTCGACGCTTATGCACGGACTATCCGGCGGGTCGGTGACTATTTTGGTCATCAGATTGAGCACCTGACCGAAGCCCAACTCACCGACTACTTCAGCGATCTTACGGCCTCGCATTCTTGGAGCACGGTCAAACTTGACCTGTATGGGTTGAAGTTTTATTACGCGCATGTCTTGCGTCAGCCCTGGGTCGCGCCCGGCCTGATCAGGCCGCCGAAGAATCAGCGTTTGCCCGACATTGTCACCGTCGACGAGGCCCGGCGGCTGTTTGCGGCCACCCGCGTGGTCAGTTATCGGGTGCTCTATTTCACGCTCTATAGCCTTGGATTGCGTCTCGGTGAAGGCTTGCGGCTACAGGTGGGCGACATTGATGCGGCACGTTGGCGCGTGCCTATCCGCAATGCCAAGGGCAACCGTGACCGCTTTGTTCCGCTGCCACAAGCCACTCACGCGGTTCTTCGCCGCTTCTGGTCCGTGCATCGCAACCCGGTGCTGTTATTCCCCAATCGTCACGGCGGGTTGAAGTGCGCGATGACCGCCAAGACGCCGATGGATGCGGGCGGCGTCCAGACCACGCTGCACAAAGTCATCGAAACCTGCGGCCTAAAAAAAAGATCACGCCACACAGCTTGCGCCACAGCTACGCCACTCACCTGATCGAAGCGGGCGTTGACTTGATCGAGGTCCAGAAGATTCTCGGTCATCAGTCCATTCTCACGACCGCCCGCTACACTCACCTGACTGACCAAACCAAGCATCACGCCATCGACCGCATCAACGGCCTGATGGACAGTTTCAGCATCGACTGGGGGAAGGTCAAATGATCCGCCTGGCCTTTCGTGATTGAAACCTTTGAGGCGGACTTCCTGACGCCGTACCGGCACAAACTGTCGCTTGAACAGCGGCGCGCCCTGGCCGCGATAAAACAGTGCCGCACACACTCAAGCCAGAAGATGCAGGTCAGTTGTACTGAATGTCCACATCAGAAACTGATGCCGCATTCCTGCGGCAATCGCCATTGTCCGCATTGCCAGCACCACGAGAGTCAGCCATGGCTGGAACGGCAGATGAAGAAACAGGTGCCTGCCGACGACTTCCTTCTGACCTTCACCTTGCCGTTCGAATTCAGGGCGCTGGCCTTCGCGTATCAACGCGAGGTCTACGACGTGCTGATGCGCGGTGCTTGGGAGACGGTGCGCACCTTCAGTCAGAACGACAAGACGTTGCAGGGCACGCCGGGTGCCATCGCGGTGCTGCATACGAACACGCGCCGCTTGGATTTCCATCCGCCTATTCATCGGGTGATGCCGGCGGCGGCGGTTGATGACGCGGGCAAAAACTGGCGAACCAAACCGCGCGGCAAGAGCAAGAAGGGCTATCTGTTCAAACACAACGCCCTGGCCAAAGTTTTTCGGGCGAAGGTATTGGCGGGTATCAAAGCCGCTGGATTGACGTTACCAGCCCGTTACCCGGCGACATGGGTCATGGATTGCAAATGCG
>CAIWVX010000226.1 GCA_903916205.1 uncultured beta proteobacterium | reverse complement strand
TTGCCGCAAACGAACCCGGCGATGCGGAGGCCGCTCTCCTCGCCGCCTCAAGCGAGGCAAAACGTCTCGGCGTTTCCGCAACAACCACGCTGCTGGCACGTCCGCACCAGGCCATTCCCCTCCTCAATACCAAGCCGAACACCATCAACCCGCTCTACGGCGGACGCGACGAACTGCGTCCGTCGGATTTTCCCAACAAGACCATGAACAAAAACCAAGCCATCGGAATCCTGGAAACCCAGGGACTCACCGCCATCCTTGAAGCCACCGACGCGATGCTCAAAGCCGCCGACGTCGAGTTGGTCGGCAAAGAAAAAATCGGAGCCGCCTACGTGACGGTCATTGTACGCGGCGACGTGGCCGCAGTGAAAGCGGCGGTGGACGCCGGAGCACAAGCCGCGAGCCCGCTCGGCAAAGTCATCGCGGCCCACGTCATCGCCCGTCCGCACGAAGGTCTCCTCGCATTGCTGCCCTGAAAATAACAAATGCCTTCAACGTAGAAAATGAAAGATCGCTTTGACTTACTTATTTTTGATTGGGATGGCACATTGGTCGATTCTATTGATTGGATTGTATATTGTGTACAAGCATCTGCTAAAAAATGTGGTTGCGTCACGCCTTCATCGCAAGCGGCAAAGGATATTATCGGACTGAGTATTAACGAGGCGGCGCATAACTTATTTCCACTGGAAGATTTAGTAACTCGTCAGCATTTCATCTTGCATTACGGCGAGCTGTTGCTTTCAAAGCAAACGACCGCTGATGATTTGTTTAGCGGCGTAGCAGCAATGTTATCACTTTTAAAGCAAGCTGGTTATCAGTTAGCGATTGCTAGTGGAAGAAACCGTGTTGGGCTGAATAATGCGCTACAAGAAACAGGCACAGGCGACTTTTTTTCTGCCACACGTTGTGCAGAAGAAACGGCTTCTAAGCCGAATCCTTTAATGCTCAATGAAATTATGCAGCATATTGGTATAAGCTCTGAACGCACTTTAATTATTGGTGACTCGACGCATGATTTACAAATGGCGAAAAACGCCCAAGTTGCCTCAATCGGCGTGACTTGCGGGGTGCATCCCGCTAATATTTTACAACAGTATCAACCGTTGTTCTGTTTAGAGCAAACTACTGGGTTACTCGAAAAACTTGTAGGTTAGGCTGGCGTAGAAATCCGGCATGGCATTTTCCTCGTCCCGGACTGATGGGGGCAGGAGCAGGGCGTTCTCGGAGAACGATAGCCACTCGCCCGTGGACTGGCCCGAGATTCGGAAGCGGATCCGCTCGGCCGGGTTGGTCGGACGCAGCCAGTCACAGCCTTGCGGCTGTGGATAACGAGTGTAATTTGAATCAGTTGAAACGAAAAATATGAAACAAGACACCTCGCCAAAAGGACTCTCCGGTGGCCAATCGGGCAAGATCGCTGAACTCGTCAGCTACCAAGACGGTTCCATTGTGAGCCGCGAGATCATCAAGAAGTCCACTGGCAGCGTGACGATTTTCGCATTCGACGAAGGCCAAGGACTGAGCGAACACACGGCCCCGTTCGACGCATTGGTCCAAGTGGTGGAAGGCGAAGCGGAAATTGTGATTTCCGGCCACCCCCGCCGCTTGCAGGGCGGCGAAATGATTCTCA
>CAIWVX010000225.1 GCA_903916205.1 uncultured beta proteobacterium | reverse complement strand
GAAATGCGGCAATGTGCTCCTCCTTCTCAAACCGCACCCGCGAACCATTGCCCTCAATAACGCGACAACCAACCGCGACCAGCAGCGCCTCAATACGCCGCCACTCAAGCGACTTGGAAACCGAGTCTGCAAAAATAGCTTCCAGCGTTTTTCCAATAGTAACGAGCCTGGCTCAATTCCACTATCGTTGCTTATCCCTTTCAGCACCTTCCGTTTTTGCTCGTACGTTTAGTGATTTCGCCCGCCTTTGATGCGTTGCAAGGCATTGACCAGCGCATCAATATCCTCGCAGGTGGTGTACGGCGCGAATGATGGGCGCACGGTGCTTTCCAGCCCGAAACGGCGCAGGATCGGTTGGGCGCAGTGATGCCCGGAACGTACTGCGATGCCTTCTTTGTCCAGCAGCGCACCGACTTCCTCGGTCTTGAAACCTTCCAGAACAAAGGACAACACCCCGGCTTTTTCCTTGGCTGTGCCGATGATGCGTAGGCCAGGCACCGTCTGCAAGGTACGGGTGGCATAGACGATTAACTCGTGTTCGTAGCGTGAAATATTTTCAATGCCAATCGAATTGACGTAGTCGATGGCCGCGCCCAGACCAACCGCATCGGCGATATTTCCTGTACCGGCTTCAAACTTGGCGGGAGAAGGTTGATAGATGGTTTTTTCAAAAGTCACGTCGGCGATCATGTTGCCGCCGCCTTGCCAGGGTGGCGTTTCGTCGAGCAACGCTTTTTTGCCATAGACCACGCCAATGCCGGTCGGACCGAAAACTTTGTGGCCCGAGAAAACAAAGAAATCGGCATCCAGCGCTTGCACATCTGTTCGCCGATGTGACACTGACTGAGCACCATCAACCAGAACCCGCGCACCATGACGATGCGCCGCAGCGATCATTTCGCGCACCGGGACAACGGTTCCCAGCGCGTTCGAGACCTGCGTGATTGAGACGATTTTGGTGCGCGAATTGAGCAACTTCTCGTACTCTTCGAGAATGATCTGGCCGTCGTCATCGACCGGTGCAACGCGCAACTTAGCCCCTTTTTCGGCAGCCAGTTGTTGCCAGGGAACGATGTTGGCGTGATGTTCCAGCCAACTGATGATGATTTCGTCGCCTGCACCGACGTTTTGGGCACCCCAGCTTTTAGCCACCAGATTGATGCCCTCGGTGGTGCCACGCACGAAGATGATCTCGTCAACTGAACCGGCATTGAGGAAGCCGCGAACCTTCTCGCGAGCCGCTTCATAGGCATCCGTGGCCCGTGCCGCCAAGGTATGCGCGGCACGATGGATATTCGAGTTCTCATGTTCGTAAAAATACGTCAGGCGGTCGATCACCGCTTGCGGCTTCTGCGTCGTCGCGGCATTGTCCAGCCAGATTAGTGGCTTGCCATTGACCTGCTCACGCAGGATCGGGAAGTCGTTGCGAATGGCTCGTGGATCGAAGGGGCGGGCGACACCGAAACCGAGATCGGGCGTACGGTTGGGATGCTTTTCGACGAGTTCAGGTACCACCGAAATGGAGTCAAACTGGAAGGGTATTTTTCCGGCGTCTCTCACCGACGAAGCCTCGTCGAGAAAATAAAAACCACTGCTCGACGGCAATTTGGGGGCGCTGGCAAACGACGGCACCAGCGACAATGCGCCGCCAAACGACGAAGGAACATTGCGCAAATCGTTGGCACTCGGTGACAAACCTACCGGCGTTGTGAGGCCAGGGGCCAATGGCGAGGCCGATAGCGTGGGTGGTGCGACCGGTAGCGGGAAGGGCGAAGCGACCTGCGGGGCCACGGCAAGAACCGGCGAGAGGGTCGGCTGTTTTGGCGTTGGCGCCGAAGCCGAACCCGGCAGCGCTGAAAATAGCTGGTTAGCCAACTGCGCAATCAGCGATGGATCAGGTGCCCCCGCCGCCTGTGCCGACTGAGCCTCAGCGCCCAACAAACCAAAGAGTCCGCTGATGCTGGGGGAGAAATTAGGCGTAGTCATAGTAGTTATCGACCTCGACGTTTTCCAGCACAGCAATGGCATCGTCGGTCAAAACAGCGGCCGAGCAATACAGGGAGATCAAGTAGGAGGCAATGGCCTTGCGGTTAATGCCCATGAAGCGGACCGACAGGCTCGGGGCGACTTCGCCGGGAACGCCCGGCTGAAAGAGGCCGGTAACGCCCTGTTTCTTTTCGCCGGTACGTAACAGCAGGATTTTTGACTGACCTTCCGCATCGACACCAAGTTTGTCGCTCGGCACCAGAGGTAAGCCACGCCAAGTCAAGAATTGCGAGCCAAACAGCGAGGCGGTCGGGGGCGGAACACCGCGCCGTGTGCATTCGCGACCAAAAGCCGCAATGGCTTTAGGATGGGCCAAGAAGAACGCCGGTTCTTTCCAAACTTTGGTAATCAATTCGTCAAGGTCATCCGGTGTCGGGCGGCCTTTGCGCGTCGAAATTTTCTGTGCCGAGGCAATATTGTTGAGCAGGCCGTATTCGGCATTGTTGATCAGTTCATATTCCTGCTTCTCCTTGACCTTTTCGATCAACAGACGCAACTGCTCCTGAATCTGATCAATCGGATGGCTGTAAAGATCGGAGACACGAGTTTGCACATCGAGCACGGTGGTTACGGCGTTCAGTGAATATTCGCGCGGGTCAGACACATAATCGACGAAAGTTTCCGGCAGATCCTCATTGTTTTGTGGGCTACAGCCGACATCGGCGGACTCGCCAGCAACTTCATCCTTGACGCGATTGAGGCGGTAAATACCGGCTTCAACGGGCGTCCAGGGCAAAAACGAGACCAGCCAGCGCGGTGTAATTCCACCCCATTGGGCGTGTGTTTTAGTAGCGTTGGCTAACTGGCGCGCAGCCGGTTCGCTCAGGGTACGGCGGATTTCGTTATCGACAGACATAAACCTAAAAACCTCAGTTACCCGATT